>JAHZEH010000013.1 GCA_019421925.1 Clostridia bacterium | reverse complement strand
CGTTGATGATCTGGGCCAGAATGGCCGGCACCGCCAGTTTCCACAGGAGACGGCCGATGGGTTCCGTGCCCAGATTGTTCCCCCTGCCGTCCCGTTCCGCCGGATTTTTCGTTGTCTCCATGAGTCTGAGTCCTTCTTTCGTTTTCTTCATCTGTATTCTATTCTGCCATTTCTCTCAAGAACCTTCCTCACAGGCGTTTTTCCCAGTGAACCTTTTGCGCCCGGGCGACGTATCACTTATAGTTCAGGTTGCCCTATCCTGTGTAAAACTGTTAGAATATCCCTGCAAATCCTGCCGGGAAGGAGCACATTCTTGGACAAATCATTGGAAAGGGAGCTGGCCGTCAGGGCTGCCGCCGGGGATGACCTGGCGCTCGCCCGGCTCTGCCAGCACGGCTATCCCACGGCGTACCGTTTTGCTCTCGCCCTCACCCTCAGCGCCGCCGAGGCCGAGGACGTGGTGCAGGAGGCCATGCTCTCCGCCCTGACCCATATCGCCTCCTTCCGGCCGGAGCGGGCTTCCTTCTCCACCTGGTTGTGCGCCCTGGCCCGCAACATTGCCG
This sequence comes from Clostridia bacterium, assembly GCA_019421925.1. Taxonomy (GTDB): domain Bacteria; phylum Bacillota; class Clostridia; order Christensenellales; family CALWSW01; genus JAHZEH01. Next base: position 18,051 of record JAHZEH010000013.1, on the reverse strand, counting down.
TCGACCGGTACCGCAGCCGGATGCGCCGGATCAAAAGGGAACAGGGAACCCTTCTTTCCCCGCGTGCGCAAGACGAGGTGGATCGCCTGCTGGAGCGGGATGAACTGCTCCAGGCCCTCTCCCGCCTGCCCGATAAGCTCCGCCTGCCCCTGTGTATGAAATACGGCTGGGACATGGAGCTGGCGGAGATCGCGCGCCGTCTGCGCATCCCCGTGGGTACCGTCAAATCCCGCCTGCACAACGGCGTCAAAGCCCTGAGAAAGGAGTTGTTACAGGATGGAACGTCCCAACCGGAGGCTGAGCGATAGCCTCAGGGATCTGCGGCAGCTGGATATACCCCAGCCCGATCTCGCCGGGGTGAGCGAACTGCTCAACCTGGGCCGTGCCCGCGCCCGCCGCAGGGCATTTCGTCAGAGCGTGTGCTTCGGCCTGCTGGCCCTGACCATTCCCCCTCTGTCCGGGCTGCTGTTTTTGCGCAGCGTCCCCCTCTTCCTGCTGATCCAGGCTGTATGCGCCGCCCTGCTGTGCGCCTTTGCCCTGTCCATCCGCCAGAGGGAGACGGGAGAGCGGGAGGAACTCCCATGAGCCCGCTCACCCCTGAGACCGCCGCCCTGCTCTGCCTGGTTCTGTGTATCGTGGCCGCGCAGGGCGTCTGGATCTTCCATGACGCGCGCAGACGGGGTATATTCCCCTGGTTCTGGGGGTTGTGGGGGCTCATCCATGCGCCCCTCCCCATCATTGTGTATTATTTTGTGGTGATTCGTAAGGAGAAAAAACATGCTGAGCATCCAGAATCTGACCAAGACCTATAAGAACGGCAAAAAAGCCGTGGACGGCCTCTCCCTGGAGATCGCCGCAGGCGATATCTATGGCTTCATCGGCCACAACGGGGCGGGCAAGACCACCACCATCAAATGCGTCTGCGGCATCCTGTCCTTTGAGGAGGGCGACATCCTGGTGGACGGGAAGTCCATCCGGCGGGACCCCCTGTCCTGCAAACAGGTCATGGCCTATATCCCCGACAATCCCGACCTGTATGAGAACCTCAAGGGCATCCAGTACCTGAACTTTGTGGCGGACGTCTATGGAGTGCCCTCCGCTGAACGGGAGGCCCGCATCCGCCAGTACGGGGACCTGTTCGAGATCACGAAAAACCTGGGCGACCCCATCCACTCCTTCTCCCACGGCATGAAGCAGAAGCTGGCGCTGATCTCCGCCCTGGTGCACAAGCCCCGCCTGCTCATCCTGGACGAACCCTTCGTGGGCCTCGACCCCAAGGCCTCTTTTGATCTCAAGGAGATCATGCGGCAGATGTGCCAGGAGGGCTGCGCCATCTTCTTCTCCACCCATGTGCTGGAGGTGGCTGAGAAGCTCTGCAACAAAATCGCCATCATCAAAAACGGCCGCCTCATCCGAAGCGGCAAAACCCATGAAATCGTGGGGGACAGCAGTTTGGAGGAACTCTTCCTGGAGTTGACAGAATGATGAATAAAGCAATTCTTTTAACCAAAGCCAGCCTGAAAAACGCCTGGCAGCGCAGGGGCAGGAAGGGCCGTACCAGGGCGCTGGGCACGCCCCTGACCCTGGTGCTTTTAACCCTGCTCTTCGCATCCTACGCCACATTATACGCCCTTCTCATGGCCGAGGGCCTGGAGGCCCTGGGTATTCTGGAGCTGCTTCTGCCCATCGGCTTTCTGCTGGCGGCTCTCGTCAGCCTCTTTTTCAGCATCTACAAGGTCCCCAGCTATCTGTTCACCTTCCAGGACTATGAGATGCTTGCCGCCATGCCGGTTAAAAACTCCGATATCCTTATGAGCAAGCTCATCTATTCCTATGGCTCCAACCTGGGCACCTGCTGCGAGATCATCCTCCCCTTTCTGATCGTATTCGGGGTCAAAAGCGGGCAGGGCCTGCTGTTTTACCTGCGGGCCCTGCTCACCGTCCTGGCTCTGCCCCTGTTCCCCATGGTGGTCGGGGCTGTGATCGGCCTGCTGCTGCACTGGGTGGCCTCCCGCTTCCGGGCGCGCAACGCCGTGCTCATGGTTCTCTCCCTGGCGATGTTCTTCGGTATCTTCTATTTCAGTTTTTCCATGTCCTCCATGGGGGAGGATCAGATGCTCTCGGCCCTGACCGGAATGGCCCGCTTCCTTTCCACCTTCCCGCCCGCGGTGCTGTTCGTGGAGGCCATGCTGGGCTCCTGGCTGTCCCTTCTGGGGCTGACCGGTCTGTGCCTGCTGGTGTTCCTGCTGTTTGTGCTGGTGTTCTCCCGCTCCTTTGTGCGCATCAACTCAGTGCTGCGGGAAAAGCACAGCCGGGCCAATTTCCGCATGGGCGCCCTCAAGTCCAGCAGCCAGAGGAAAGCCCTCTTCACGCGGGAGCTGCGCCGGTATTTCTCGGAGTACACCTATGTGATGAACACGGCGGTGGGCATGCTCCTGCTCACCGTACTGACCATCCTGTTCGCCGTGAGCGGCAAAGGGGTGCTCTCCTCTCTTCTGGAGATGAACGTCTCCACCTCCGATCTCATGCCCATCTTCTGCGCCATCTGCACTCTCATGTGCGGCATGACTTGCACGACAGGCGTATCCATCTCCCTGGAGGGCAAAACCCTGTGGATTCTGCGCTCCCTGCCTGTGCGGGAGACCGATATTTTCCGGGCAAAGATCTCCCTCAATCTGTTGGTCACTCTCCCCCTGCTAACCCTTAATGTCGCGGCCCTGGGCGTGCTGCTCTCCCTGAATCCTCTGGAGTTTTTCATCCTGTGGGCTGTCCCGGCGGTGTACTCCGTCTTTACCGCCCTCTTCGGCCTTTTTGTCAACCTGCTCCTGCCCAAGATGGAGTGGAACAGCGCCATGGTGGTTATCAAACAGAGCGCCAGCTCCTTCGCGTCGGTATTCGGCGGCATGCTGGCTGTGATCGCGGTGGCCCTGGTCTATCTCTTTCTTCTGCCCCGGATGGACTTCCTGCTCTTCGGGGGAATTGTGGCCGCCGTCTTCGCCCTGATCGACCTGGTTCTCTGGGCGCGCCTGCGCTCCTGGGGTGTCAAAAAGCTGCGGACGCTGTAAATGGAACCTATCCCTCTCAATGCAGCAAAAAGGCCGGAAATTCCCGGCCTTTTCTGCTGTTTACAGAGGCTTTTCCGCATTATATATTCCATAAAATTCACATAATTTTCGTTATTACATAGTGACGCACTCAATGCCTCTCATGCTGTCGATGCAGAGGAAACAGGCGGAGATGGACACCGCGCCCATCCGGGGCTGTGTTAACGTCGCCGGGATAGAGCAAGCAGGTCAGGAGCAGCCCCCCGGAGTTTATGGGGACCTTCCTCTGCCAGCAAATCCTCCTTGCAGCCACCCGGGCCTATAGAGTATGATTACAAATAGAAATATTTTCCCCGGAAGGAGAACACATGGAACGAGCGAGCGGAATCCTGATGCACCTCTCCTCTCTCCCCTCCCCCTATGGGATCGGGACGCTGGGCGCAGAGGCCCGGCAGTTTGTGGACTTTCTGGCCCTCTCCGGCCAGCGCTACTGGCAGATGCTCCCCATCGGCCCGACGAGCTATGGGGATTCCCCCTATCAATCCTTCTCTACCTTTGCGGGCAACCCCTATTTTATCGATCTGGAGCTGCTCTGTGAGGATGGCCTTTTGACCAGAGCGGAATGCGGGGCCCCTTCCTGGGGAAGCGACCCCCTGCGGGTGGACTACGCCGCCCTCTACCACGCCCGCTTTCCCCTGCTCAAAAAAGCCTTTGAACGGGGTTGGGACAGGGACGCCCAAGATGTGGCCGCTTTCGAGGCCCAAAATGGGGACTGGCTGCCCGATTATGCCCTGTATATGGCAATCAAAAGCCATTTTGACATGGTCTCCTGGACACAGTGGCCGGATGAGGCCCTCCGTCTCCGCAGGCCCGAAGCCCTGGAGAAGTACACCCAGATGCTGGGAAACCGTATCCGGTTCTGGACCTATCTTCAATACCTTTTTGACAAGCAGTGGCGCGCCCTGCACAGCTATGCCAGTGAGAAGGGGGTCTCCCTCATCGGGGACCTGCCCATCTACGTAGCCCTGGACAGCGCCGACGCCTGGGCCAATCCCTCCCTGTTCTGGCTGGACGGGGACCGAAATCCCGTCTGTGTGGCGGGCTGCCCTCCCGACTATTTTGCCGAAAAGGGCCAGCTCTGGGGCAATCCCCTCTATGACTGGGCGGCGGCAGAGCGGGAGGATTATGCCTGGTGGTGCAGGCGCGTTGAACGCATTCTGAACCGCTTTGACCTGATTCGCATCGACCATTTCCGGGGTTTTGAGAGTTTTTACGCCATTCCCTTCGGCGCTGAGGACGCGGTGGTAGGCGAGTGGAAAAAAGGGCCGGGCATGGCCCTGTTCACCGCCCTGCGCTCCAGGCTGGGAGCCTTGCCTGTCATCGCCGAGGACTTGGGCTTCTTGACCGAGGAGGTTCACGCCCTCCTGCGTGAATCCGGCTTCCCCGGCATGAAGGTGCTGCAATTCGCCTTCGATAGCGGCCCCGACAACCTCTACCTCCCCCACAACTACCCCCGCTCCTGCGTGGTTTACACCGGCACCCATGACAACGACACCCTCCTGGGCTGGCTGTCCTCCGCCCCCGGGCACACCCTCCGCTTTGCCCTGGACTATCTGGGCGCGCCGGAGGAGAGCGCCCTCCCCGCCGCACTCATGCGGGCGGGCATGGGGAGCGTGGCCAGTCTGTGCATCTGCCAGATGCAGGACTATTTGGAGCTGGACGCCCGCTCCCGCATGAATATTCCCTCCACGCCCTCGGGCAACTGGCAATGGCGCATGGGCCGGGACGTTCTCACCGATGAGCTGGCCGGGAGAATCCGGGAGTTTACGCAGAGATATGGGCGGGTACGCTAGGGGGGATTTGTAAATCCCCCCTGCACCCCAAACTTCTTGTGGCAAGCAAAGGGGGCGGAAATATCCGCCCCCTTTGCTTGCCTGGGGATAAGCTATATTAGACAGGCACTCAGAAATATTTGGGGGTTGCACAGCTCAAAAGGGGATTCTCAAGGGATGGTTATTTCCGTCCCTTCCCTTCCTTCGTTTTCTTAACTGAAACCCTATTTTATGATATAGTGTATATGAGGTGATGTTATGACTAAACTCTCTCAGTGGTTTCCCAATCGTATTTTAGAGCGGTATGAAATCTACAACTATAATCACGCAGCAGAAATATTATCGCAATCATTTTCTAGCGATTTTCAAGAGATACTTTGCGCATTAGACACACTTGTCATTACGAAGGAAGATATTATACAATCTGGAGGGAATGAATCGCCCATTCCTCCAAAAATTTCGCGCGTTTTAGAACCTCTTGGATGGAAAGAGATCCTATCTCCGGGGATCTAATCATCAAATTCTATCCCCGGAAAGGGGACAGAAAAGGGGTCTTTTCCAGCGAAGCAGAGTCGCAAAAGCTAATCGCAAATTACATTGATGGACATAACATCGACTATATCAAAGGCAGGATTGCGGTTGACGTGGAATGGAACAGTAAAGATCAAACATATGACCGTGACCTCTTCGCCATGCGTACCTATTATGAATGCGATATTATCAGCGTTGGGATTATCATCACCAGAAGCCAGGAGCTTAACGGCGTATTTCGGGAATTGGGCGTCCTAAAAAAATATGGGGCAAGCACTACCTGGATGGGAAAACTTTTGCCTAGGTTGGATTCTAGGCGGCATGGCGGTTGCCCTATCCTAGCCATTGGAATAAAACCCGCATGTGTGGAAGGTTGGTCTGATAAAAATGAATGAAGCAAATACGATCCAGGATACTATTGATAATTTTTTAGAGACATGCGGCGATCAAAAATTTCGCACAATCCTCGCCGATCCTCCGTGGCAATTTCAAAATCGAACCGGGAAAATGGCCCCTGAACACAAGAGGCTGGCCCGTTATTCCACCCTTAAACTGGACGATATCAAAAGAATACCTGTTTCGGAGGTTGCGGCTGAAAAGGCCCACCTCTATCTCTGGGTGCCCAATGCGCTTTTGCCGGATGGCCTTGAAGTTATGAAGGCATGGGGGTTTGAATACAAGACCAATATCGTCTGGGAAAAAATTAGAAAAGACGGCCAACCGGACGGCCGTGGAGTGGGATTTTATTTTCGAAACGTAACAGAGCTCCTCCTGTTCGGAATCCGGGGAAATGAAAATCGAACCCTAGCCCCCGCCCGTAGCCAGGTTAATTTAATCCGTACCATGAAGCGGGAACATTCCCGTAAACCTGACGAAATTTTTCCCATCATTGAGGCGTGTAGCCCCGGTCCCTATTTGGAGATGTTTGCACGCGGACTCCGGGAAAACTGGACATTATGGGGAAACCAAGCAAATGACGACTACATCCCCGATTGGAATACCTATGCAAACCATTCTATTTCTCTTAAAACATGTGGTGAAATATCATAGCAATGGGGGTTAGGGAAGGGGCCGGGGCTCTTCTATTGTGGCTTATCATGCAAACCTGTCCCCTCCCAGGGGAACGAAAAGGGCGGAATTATCCGCCCTTTTCGTTCCCCACAAGAAATTTAGAGGGGGTGCGGGGGAACCTTTTTAAAGGTTCCCCCTTTCGTTCCTCTTAGTTCATCAGCCTCTTTCTCATCTCTGAGGCCAGGAAGGCGGTCAGCTCCTCGGGCGTCGGTACTTCCCCCTCGCTGGGTATCTTCTCCCAAACCTCCCGGCTCTCCGGGTTCTTCATCGCCTCCGCAATCGCCTTTTCAATCTCACTGCGGACATGTCCCTCGTCTACCCCATGCCTCCGGGCCACCTCAAGTAACGCCCAGCGGGCTTTTTCCTGATTCATTGCTCCTCCTGATTGGGCACAAACTCCAACAAATCCCCAATTTCACACTTCAAAGCTGTGCAGAGCCTGGCTAAAACATCAATATCCAAACGGCTCACCCTGTTACTGCAATAATTGTTGATCTGAGAACGCTGCATCTCCGCCCGATGGCTCAGCTTGCTTTTGCTGATGCCCGCCTCTTGAATCAGTTCATTCAGCTTAATGCGAACTTTCCCATATTCCTCCACAGTTCTTTCCCACCTGTCATATGATAGGACTAGTTTATCTTACAAAACTCCGGTAAGTAAGTTCTTAGATGTATGATATAACTTGTTGGACTCCTGTATGTCTGATATGATTCATTAGAGGTATTTAACTGCTTCATTCCTTAAAAAATAATGGGATAAACTACTGAAAAATTCCATCCATGCAGGAGGTTCCATGCAAAATATCCCCGCACTCATCCAAATTTTGTACTCCAAGGATGCCAAGGCAGCTTATCAGGCCCTGATGGAGCTGCAGGCGGCAGGCGCGAAGAGCGCAGTCCTCTATCCTCACTGGGAGGAATTTCTCTCTATGTTGAGCAATCCCAATTCCTATGTGCGCAGCAGAGGGTTGCTCTTGTTGGCCTCCACCGCCCAATGGGACCGCTATGGCAGGATGGAACAGGCCATCGGCTCCTATTTAGAGCATGTCACGGATGAAAAACCCATCACTGCACGTCAATGCCTCAAGGGCCTGCCCACGATCCTCAAGGCCAAGCCCCAACTTCTCCCAATTGTGCGGGCCGCCCTTCTCTGCGCGGATACCTCCTGTTATGGGGATAGCATGCGCCCCCTGGTACAGGGGGACATCGATGCAGTACTGGGCTGGATGGAAACCCAGGAATCCCCCATGACATGATAGAAACAAACAGCCCCCGGAAAATTCCGGGGGCTGTTTGTTGTTTCGCGCCGCCTGCGGCGCAGACCTCTTGAATTATTTTTTCTTAAATGTATTTATCCACATAGGACCGGGACACATAGCCGGTGTAAATCCGGTTGCCCACTTCCACCTCAACCTTGAAGTAGCTTCCGCTGCGGCCGATAATGGTCAGCTCGGTTCCTCGGGACAGCTTGGCGATGATTTTGCCCTTGCTGCTGGCCTTGGACCGCAGAGCCACCTTGACGTTTTTCTTGCAGTCAATCTCGCCCGCGCGGCTCTCAACCACAATCTTGACGCGGTAAACCTTGTTATCGGAGGTGATAAGCAGGGCGTTGTCCGTGCCCTCCTTCAGAGCGGTAATTTTGCCCTTGCTGGTGATGGAGAACACGCCGTTGTCGTTCTCAGCCGTGGCCTTGACAATCCGCTTGCCGGAGATCTTGAGCTGCATGCTCTGATCCACCAGGAGGCGTTTGGTGCTCGTCGTGGAGGAGCTGGCCGTGACGTTGATGACGATGGAGCCGCTGCGGCCGGAAGCCGTGTACACGTAGACCACAGCCGTGCCCTTGCCCACCGCGGTCACCCGGCCGGAGGAAGTCACAGTGGCGACGCTCTCGTCGGAGGAATAGGCGCTCGTGACCCGGTCGCCCGAGACGGTCAGCGTCGTCGACTGGCCCACCTTAAGGGTCTTAGAGCCCGAGATGGAGCCGCTGTCGCGCACCGTGACGGTGAGGGAAGCGCTGCGGCCGTCGTAGATATAGACCGTAACGACGGCGGTACCGGCGCGCAGGGCGCGGACCGTACCGTAATTGGTCACGCTGACAATGGAGCTGTTGGAGCTGACGGCCTTGGTGATATAGCCGGTGCTGACAGAAAGCTGGGTGCTCTCGCCCACCCTCAGGGAGCTGTCGCCGTAGACCTTCAAGGTCTCCTGGGTGATTGTCAGGTCAATAGAGCCGCTGCGGCCGTAGCGGGTGCCCACATAGATGGTCACGTTGCCCGGCTTCACGCCCGTCACCTTGCCGGTAGAGCTCACACGGGCGATGGAGGTATTGCTGGAGGAGGCGGTGATGATCTCATCGCCGGGGACCGAGAGCTGCATGGAGTCGTTCACGCCCAGCGTAGTGGAGGGGGCGGTGACAACCGTGCTGGCAGCGCCGACAGACACGGTGAAGGTGCCCTGGCCGCCGTTCTCAGTGTAGACATAGATGGTGGCCATACCCACGCCGTAGCCCGTCACAATGCCCTTGCCGGTGACGTTGGCCACCCTGGGATTGCTGGAGGAGGTGCTGCTGATGCGCTCGCCATAGGGCACGATCAGGCTGAGCTGCTCGCCCACGCTGATATAGTTCTTGGCGGCGGTGACAGTGATGCTGTAGGACGGCCGGTAGTTCGTGGCGTTGACCCGGATGGTCTTCTCCACCGTGAAGGTATTCGTGGAATCAGAGAGATTGGTGAACACGAACTTCACTTTCACATCCGCATTGAAGGCAGAGCGGGCAAACATATAGCCGTCATCCGCCACGGTTACGCGGGAATCGGCGGTGCTGGCCTTGACGCTGTAGCCCGAAGGCACCGTCACTTTGAAGGCGCGGGCGCCCTGGTTGACGTACATGGAGACGCTGGAACCCACCGCTTCGACCGGATCGGACACCGCGACCTTGACGGTGAAGAATTTTTCCTCCGTATAGCCGCTGCCATCGGGATAGGCGAATTTGACGCCGAACTGCACGTCGGTGGAGGACAGGGGCTTGGTGGCGATCACCTTGCCAGTGGTAGCGTCCACGTTCAGGCCCGTGTTCTGGGTGACGATGCGCACCACGGGGGTATAGTTGTCGGGGTTATTGAAGGTGAAGAATTCCACGCCCGCAGCTCCCACCGCCAGAGTCTGGGCGTTCTGTTTGGGGCTGGCCGACGCGGTGTCGGTGAATGCCTTGAAGGTCAGAGAATTGACCGTGGGGACCAGATAGTCGCCGATGACAACGTTAACGGGGAAAGTTTTGTTATCGCTGATTGTCAGCTTATAGCTGCCGTCGCTCTGCTCCCTGACGTCGCCCACGGCCAGCTTGGCGCCGGTGGGAAGATTGCCCCTGCTGGCAAAGGTCACGGTGAACTCCTTGTTCTTGGAAACCTGGGCCTCAAATTCGCCGGTGGCCACATTTTTGGAGTTGACTACGTTTTTCATGTCAACGCCGTTAACCCGGGGACCCGCAAAGAAACTGCCCACTGTTTTGCTGCTGTCGCCGTCCTTCTGGAACTTGACGGTGGCGGACACATTGTTGTCGTAGTCCTCCAGATCGAGTTTGCTCACATCGGACTGGATGTCGATGAAGAGCTTGGCATTATTGGTCAGTGTAATGGTGACATTGTCGCCGACGACGCTGCCCTTGTCCAGGACCAGCGTGGCATTGCCGTCCACAAGAATGCGGATATTCTCCAGTCTGCCCTGGATTTTGAGGGTGGAGCGGTTGCCCACCGTCAAGGTCTGCTGATTGCTGATATCATTGCTCTTGAGCGTAGTGCCTGCTGGAAGAGTGGCGTCCGCCGTCAGGCTCTGATCGCCGTTGATCTCTGTGTTTCCGGCGTTGATCATATCCGCCAGGGAATTGCCCCCTGCCTGGTCCGGATACACCGCTGCAAAGGCGGGGACGGCCAGGGCGAATACCATGACCACCGCCAGAAGCAAACTAGTCATTTTCTTCATGTTCTTGCCTCCTTACTTCTCATCATAAAGATTTCTTTTTCACACTTTTTCACAGAATCTTCACATTGGCCTTCACCTGTATCATATCCTCAGGCACTGGAATTCTCAACCAAACAAACTGTTAAGGAAAAGTGTCTAAATTTTGACCACGGGAGGGAACTGCACAAAGGCCATCGCTGCAATTCTCTGCCCGCTTCGTAATGTTTAACGATTGGTCCCCTGCTTTTGTTTCACAAATTTGGTAAAGAAAGTGTGAACGCCAAAAACAGCAGAACCCGCCGGACTTTTTTCTGTCCGGCGGGTTCTTTTCAGGACCTGGCGGGGTGGAATGAGAGATTTCTCTCCTCCTCAGGGAACTCCCCTGAACCGGCCTGGCTGTGATAATAGCGGACGATGAGATCCAGGGCCCTGTCCAGAGCGGTGAGCTCCCCCTGATTCAGGTTGCTCTGAAGGACATGCGCCAATCCCCGATGAAACGCTGCATGCCAGGCAATGGCTGCCCGGCCCTGTTCCGTCAGATATACCCGCACCACCCTCAGATCTGGCTTCTCTCTGCGACGGAACACATATCCTTTGCACTCCAGCGTGCGGATGGCTACGGTCATTGTGCCCGTGGTGACGCCCATATGCTCCGCGATAGAGCTCATGCTGACCCCTTCGCCTCCGGCCTCCCCCGGTTTTTCCCCGGTCAAAGCCTGCAGTCCGGCCAGCGTATGGGCCTCGCTGATCGACAGGTTGTCAAAGCCCGCCTTGTGCAGAGCATTCTCCTCGCTGCGCAGTATTTTATTGAAATCCACCAATAGGAAATCATTCAGCCGCATGCCGTCCTCTTTTCTGCCCTATCCTCTTGGAAAACAATTTGAAGTTCAAAATTACCTTAGCACAGCCCTTTCCCCCTGTCAATCCGAAGAAATATTCCTATGGGCCCCGGCAGTTGACCGCCCGCCCCGCCTCGCGTAAAATAGAGGTAAACGTTGGAAAATTCCCTGTCTGATGCAACATAGAGGCGTTTCGCCTCGTATTTTTTATGGAAGGGAGGGGAGCATATGCTCTTCGCGCTGGCCCTAGCCGAGCTTACCGGGGGAGGTATGAGTCCGGAACGCCTGGAGGATATTGTCGACCGGTACGGCCAAACGATTCTACGAACGGCATACCTTTATTTGAAAGACCGGCAAAAGGCTGAGGATGTCTGCCAGGAGGTCTTTATCAAGCTGTTTCGTGAGAATAAGGAGTTTGAGAACCGGTCCCACGAAAAAGCATGGATTCTGCGGGTGACCATCAATCTGTGCAAGGATCAGCTCAAAAGTTTCTGGTTTAAGCGCATCGTATTGGATGAGACCAAACAGGAGCGTCCCGGCGGGCAGGGGGATGTCGTATCTGAAGCTGTCGACGCCCATGAGCTCTATCATCGCGTGCTCAACCTTCCATTGCCCTTTAAAACCGTAATTTTATTGTACTATTATGAGGGGTTTAACACCCGTGAGATATCCGAGACGCTGGGCGTTCCGGATGCCACAGTGCGAAGCCGCCTCAAGCGCGCCCGGGAAAAACTGGGCGCAGATCTGAAAGGAGGTGAAGACGATGCTTGAAAATAATCAGTTTGATCTGCATGAGATAGTGGACAGCGAACTTAAAGACGTCGTTTTCACTTACGATTTAAAAGAAAAAATTCTCTCTGCCTGCCTGGACGGCGAGGAGACGGCTTTGGCTGCTGCCCGGCGAAAGAGACAGAAGCGCACGGTCCGTCTGGCCGCTGGGATGGGCCTGGCCGCCGCCCTGCTGCTGGCCGTAACCTTTGGAACCCGGTGGATTTTAGGTTCGGGCGGTACAGGCGCCCCCCAGAATATGGAGGCATCGGCAGACCGAGCTCCCGCAGAGGGGGAGAGCGCCGCTCCCCAGGATGAACCTGAACCTGCCCCCATGGATATGGAGCCGGCTGTCACCACGCAGGAGGAGCCGGAGGATGAACCGTTGGCAGGCAGCGGCATAGACAATGCCCTGGATGAAGCCCTTCCCCAGTCCCCCAATCCTGTGCAGGATGGCTCTTTCGACCTTCCCGCAGATTCCTCTCCTGATACAACTTCCGGAAAGACGGACGATGCCGGCAATAACGAAGAGCCTCAGCTTCCCCTGCTGACCAATCCCGTTTCCGGTGATGCCAGCCCGGAAGAAACGCCTGCTGAGGAGGAGGCTCCTCCTACCGATGTGGTTGTGGAAGAATTTGAGGAGGTGGAGGACGATGCCGCCGATCTGGATGAGAGCATCGTTCCGGACAACGATCCAGAAGTTGAGGAGGAGGTTGAGGAGGAGATTGAAGCAGCTGACGACGCAGAGGCTGTTGACGTCTATTCTCCCTCCTTCCGCTACGGTCCCTCCGCTGTTTATGCGGGTACTGTCTCTGTCCTCCAGGGTACGGTTGTGGAATACCAGACTGTTGAGCTCTCTTTGAACCTCCAATCAATCCCTGCGGCAGCCTCTTCCATGGAAGAGCCCGCGGAGGACGCCATGGAGAAACAATACGATCTGATGCCCGCCGCCGGCCGCGTCAATTTGCCATACGGTGTTGAAAGCGGCAATACGCTGATTCTCAGGGTCTGCGTAATCCAGGTGGATAAGAGCTACTACGGCCCCCTCTCCTCCGGTTCCACCGTGAGTATCCTGATGAGCGGCAGCGGCGGCGGACTGACGCTGGGCGCGCCCTATGCCATGGCTCTGCGTACACCTCTGGCCGGTTCCTATCACGGGAAGACTGTGGACTATTCCTCAGTTTCTCCCTACGCTTTGACCACGGCCATACGCATTCAGGATGGCCTGCTTTCCAGCGGCTATCTGCCCGATGATTTCTATCACTACGTAACAGACTGTATCAGCGGCTGAAAAGAGAAGAACCCCCGCTAAGCGGGCAGTGCCCGTAAAACAGTGAATTATCATAGTCTCCCGGACAGGTTTGTCCGGGAGACTTTTTATTGATAAAACTTAACATCCATGCCATAATATAATCGGACCAATAGACGGGAATTTGTGGAGATCACCCCTATGAATAAAGTAATCGTATATATCCATGGAAAAGGTGGCAGTTCAGAGGAAGCGGCACATTATGCGGCACTCTTTGAGGACTGTGATGTAATTGGTTTTGATTATGCTGCAAAGTATCCGTGGGAAGCAAAAGAAGAATTTTCAATATTTTTTGATTCTATTTGCAGAAATTATGAATTTGTCACGGTGATTGTAATCAGCATCGGAGCTTTTTTTACCATGCATGCTTTGTCAAATAGCCGGATAGAAAGAGCATATTTTATTTCTCCTGTTGTGAACATGGAAAAGCTGATTGCAGATATGATGATGTGGGCAAATGTAACCGAAGAGGAGCTTCACAGCAAAAAAGAGATTCAAACAGATTTTGGAGAGATTCTTTCCTGGGAGTATCTCTGTTATGTAAAGGAACATCCGATTACATGGAACATCCCAACGCACATTCTGTATGGAGAAACGGACAACTTGACATCTTACGAAACTATTTCTGAATTTGCAAACCAAATCCACGCAACACTTACTGTTATGAAGAACGGAGAACATTGGTTCCATACAGAAGAACAGATGAGATTCCTTGATAACTGGATCAAACGGTGTGTCTGACAAATCCCGGTTTGCCGAACAGATGCAAAACATTCGGAATTTTTCCTCTGAGAGCAAAATTCTACCATGGGTCCGAATTTGACCGTGGATATCTTGTTTGGGAGTGCCCTCCCCAAACCCTGCACCTATAAAAAGGTCGTGTATCGCTCTTGATACACGACCTTTCACTGTTTTACGAGCACTCGCCTAGCAGGGGTTCTTTTTTTATAATATCCGGGAACACCATCCGGTTTTATCTGTTCGGCCTCAGAAGCTCATAAATTCTCTCCAAATCATCCCGGGAGTAGTATTCTATCGTGATCTTACCCCGTTTCTCTGTTCCGGCCAGATTGACCTTGGTGCCCAGTACCCGCTGAAGGGTATTTTGAACATCGAACATCTCGGGGCTGAGGCTCCTTTTTGAGGCAGCTCTGGGGGATTTTTCCTGTGGCTCCTCCTCCCCCGCCGCTTTGCACAGAACCTCAGTCTGTCGGACAGAGAGGCCCTTGTCCACAATTTCCCGGGCCAGCCTGGCCTGAATTTCCCTATTTTCAAGGGCCACCAGGCAGCGGGCATGCCCGGCGCTCAGCCTTCCCTCCCGCAGCAGGGCCAGAACGGGCTCGCTCAGGTTGAGCAGCCGCACCGAGTTGGCGATGGCGCTGCGGCTCTTGCCCAGGCGGGTAGCCACCTCCTCCTGCGTCAAATCGTGTTGATCCATGAGCAGCTTGATACCCGCCGCCTCCTCAATCGGATTCAGGTCGGTGCGCTGAAGGTTCTCAACCAGAGATACTTCCATAAGGGTCCGTTCATCATATTGCCGCACCAGAACGGGCACAGTTTTAAGCCCCGCCATGCGGGCGGCGCGCCAACGCCTCTCCCCGGCGATGATGGTATAGCGATCTCCATTTTGCTGCACCAGCAGAGGCTGAATCACCCCGCTTTGCTCAATGGATTGAGCCAGTTCCATCATCCGTGTCTCGTCGAATGATTTTCGAGCCTGTTCCCGGTTTGGGTCCAGTTTTGTAAGAGGAACCTCCAACAATCCCTCCCTATTTTCGGACGGAACAATCTGATTTTTCTTAATCTCTTCTGTAATTCCGTCAAAATCTTCTTTTTTAGCCGCCTCCTCTGCCGCTGCGGCAACAGGTCCCCCAATGTCGCCCAAAAGGGCCTCCAGCCCTCTGCCCAAGCCCTTGCGGGGGGCTTTCTTCACATTTTTTTCTGCGGTTTTCTCCTGATTTGTTCTCTGCTGCGCCATCAGAATTTCCCTCCATTGTCATTGATGAGTTCCCCTGCCAATGAGAGGTATGCTTTTGCGCCCGAACTCTCGGGGGAATATATGTTGATGGGCTGTCCATAACTGGGAGCCTCCCCCAGCCGGATGGAGCGGGGAATCACGCTCCGGTATACCTTGGAGCGGAAGAACTTTTTCACCTCGGAGACCACTTGGTTGGAGAGTTTGGTCCTTCCGTCAAACATGGTGAGGGCCACTCCCTCCACCTCCAGACCGGGATTGAGGTGACGCTGTACCAATTGCACCGTATTCATGAGCTGGCTCAACCCCTCCAGCGCAAAATATTCGCACTGGATAGGCACCACAAGGGAATCGGCGGCGGTCAGGGCGTTGAGCGTAAGCAGTCCCAGGGATGGCGGGCAGTCAATGAAGATAAAATCGAAGCTGCCCCGAACCATATCCAGCGCCCGTTTTAAAATCTGCTCCCTGGCCATGAGACTGACCATCTCAATTTCCGCCCCGGCCAGCTCAATGTTGCTGGTCAGCATGGATAAGTTGTCAAATTCTGTGGGGGTGATGGCCTCTGCTGCGGGCATGTCATTGATGAGCACATCATAAATGGAGGGCTGTAAGTTCTTGTCCAAGCCTAAGCCGCTGGTGGCGTTTCCCTGGGGATCTAAATCCACCATTAGAACCCGTGCGCCCAGCTGAGCCACACAGGCGCTCAGATTGATGGCGGTAGTGGTTTTTCCGACACCACCTTTTTGATTTGCAATCGCAATCACTTTTGCCATGCCCTTGTTCCCCTTATACTTTCATTGATTCTTCCGCACAGGCCACAGGCCTCATTGTTTCTCATTATACTACACCCCTCCCGGCCGAAGCAATAGACGTGGACCCTCCCTATCTGTTTCACGTGAAACAAAATGGATCGGGGGTGCAAAATATGGGACTGTTTCACGTGAAACAGAAAACCGGGCGTCCTCCGCCCGGTTTTCTCTCCGCTAAATCTCTTCACAGCCGGCAATCACGTCAGCCAGAGCAGCAAATTGTTCAATTGTCAGGGCCTCCCCCCTGATATTCCTTCTCAAACCAGCTTTTTCCAGGCAATCCTCCGCCTGGGAACGGGTTAACCCCAGTCCCGCCGCCATATTGTTGGCCAAGGTTTTACGCCTCATAGCAAAAGCACAGCGGGTCAGCCGGAAGAAAAGTTTTTCATCCCGTACCGCAACTCTCGGAGGCCTCCGAGTCAACCGGATGACCACAGACTCCACAGCGGGAGCAGGCACGAAACAGCCAGGGGAGACATGAAGAATCAGCTCCACATCCGTATAATACTGCACAGCAATGGATAATGAGCCATAACTCTTGCTGGAGGGCTGGGCAGCCATCCGCTGCGCTACCTCTTTTTGAATGAGAAAGCTCATCGAGGAGACAGGCAGACCGGATTCCAGCAGACCCATGATGATGGGAGTGGTGATATAGTAGGGCAGGTTGGCAGCCACCCGGAACTCCCCGCCCCCCAGTTTTTCATGGAGCACTGCCAAATCACATTTGAGAAAGTCCCCGTGGAGGATTTCTACATTGTCGAATTCCCCAAGGGTACGGTGCAGAACGGGAATAAGGCCGCTGTCAATCTCCACGGCCACCACCTTACGGGCACGCATAGCCAATTGCTGCGTAAGCGCTCCCAAACCAGGACCGATTTCCAGCACCGCATCCCTGTCCGTGACGCCCGAAGCATCCGCAATGCGGGCAATGGCGTTGCTGTCGCAAAGAAAATTCTGTCCAAGCTGCTTGTGGGGCGCCAAGCCATATTCATCCAGCAATTGCCGGACAACCGCTGGAGAAGTTAACTGAATCATGGATGCTCCTTTTTTTTCACACTGCCCTCCGTCACCTCATAGACTGCGCCGAAAGCGCCCTCAGGAAGTTGGGTGCAGGTTAAAATTGTTTGGTATTTTTCAATGGATCGCAATAAAAGTGACTGTCGTGTCTCATCCAATTCACTCATCACATCATCCAGCAATAACACAGGAGAATGGCCTGTATCCCGCTCCATGGCCTGGAGCTCAGCCAGTTTGAGGGCCAGAGCAGCGGTTCTCTGCTGTCCCTGGGAACCAAAGGCCCTCAGATCACATCCATTGAGGCGCAGGGAGATATCGTCCCGATGGGGGCCTTTGCCGGTCAAACCCCGGCGCAGGTCGTCGGGCCGTTCCCGCCGCAGGGCCTCCAGAAGCGCCTTCACGCAATCCTCTAAGGTGGGGGCGCTCACATTCGGCTCATATTGGACTGAGAGCTCCTCCCTTCCTCCGCTGACGCTCCCATGCATCTCCTGAGCTAAGGGCAAAAGCAGCTCCATGAGCTGGGCGCGGTGCAGGCAGATGAGAGCGCCGCTTCGGGCGAGCTGTTCCTCCCAGACCTCCAAAACCTCTTCCCCCTGCCTTTTGAAGCCCACCTCTTTAAGAAGAGCGTTTCTTTGGGAGAGGGCACGCTGGTAGTTGGAGAGCGCATAAAAATACGCTGGGCGAATCTGGCAGAGCAGCACATCCATGAATCTGCGCCGCTCCCCCGGGCCGTCCTTGACGAGGCGCAGATCTTCCGGAGAGAACATCACCACATTGAGGCAGCCCATGAGCTCCCCCATCCTGCGCAGGGGCGCGCCGTCCTTTTTGATCTGTTTGCGCCCACCCCGGACAATGCGCATCTCAAGCCGGTGTTCAATGGAGCGGCGCACGTCTACACGC
>JAHZEH010000129.1 GCA_019421925.1 Clostridia bacterium | reverse complement strand
CATATCAGGCGGGCAGCACGGCCACCACCGCCGAGTGCTCAGACGGGCGCCGTGTAGGGGAAGCGGGCAGGCAAGAGTGCAGCTCTCGCTGGGCGCCGAATCAGGAGAAAGCGGAGACTGCCCACATCTTCCGGGCTGTGGCCGAGCGGGTTCCGGCGGACATCGTGGAAAACCAGTCCTTGAATATCGAGGCTGTCTCGGGCGCGACCATCTCCAGGGGCGCTATCCTGAGCGCGGTGGCCGACTGTGTCGCCCAGGCGGGCGGCGATGTGGAGGCCCTGAAGACCAAGGAGCTCCCCGCTGCGGAGAAGAATGCCGACTCCCAGCTGGAGACCCAGGTGCTGGTTGTGGGCTCGGGTATTGCCGGCTTGGCCGCAGCCATCGAGGCGGCGGGGCAGGGCGCCGAGGTTCTGGTGATTGAGAAGCTGGCGGTTCTGGGCGGCAGCTCATCCGTCAGCGGCGGAAAGCTGCAGGCATCCGAGTCCAGCGTCATGAAGGCGGCGGGCAGCACGGACACCAAGGAGGAGTTTGCCAAATACCTCATGAACTGTGCCCGTGATCTGGCGGACCCTGAGATGATCCAAGCCATCGCCTACAACTCCGCGGACAACGTGGAATGGCTCAAGGATATGGGCGTTCAGTTCATGGAGCAGCCTGTCTCCCTGCACCCCTACCGCGCCAATGTGGCCCGCGGTCATCTGCCTGTTGAGCAGAAGGGCTACGGCTATACCACCCCCATGGAGAACCGCGCCCTTGAATTGGGCGTAACCTTCCTGACCGAGACGCCCGCCCAGTCCCTGATCGTGGAAAACGGCGTTGTGGTAGGCGTCAATGCAGTTGACGCCACGGGAGCAAATGTCACCATCCGCGCGGACGCCGTTATCCTCTGCACGGGCGCGTTCGACCGCAACGAGGAGCTCATGGCCCAGTATCAGCCCCTGATTACCCCCTATGTTTCCTCCGGCGTGGTGGGAAACACGGGCGACGGCCTCATCATGGCCCGTGACGCAGGCGCCGAGATCATCGCCCGGGATGGCTGCATCGGCAACTGCCTGGATGTGACCTTCACCTATATGACAAGCACCAATGGCGGAAGTTATCAGGCGGCCTCCACCGGCCTGTTTGTGGCAGGAAATGGAGAACGCTTCGTGGACGAAAACAATTTCAGCTTTGCCCGTACTGCGGCCATGCTGGACAGGGGGTACACTTGCTTCTACAGCATCTTTGATCAGAAGAGCTATGTTGAGGGCCTGGAGCGCGCCATCTCCATGGGACGCGCTTTCAAGGCCGACACTCTGGCCGAGCTGGCCGGAGCCTGCGGCCTGGACGGGGCCACACTGGAGGCCACGGTGGCCCGCTACAATGAGCTCTGCGCGAAGGGCGAGGATGAGGATTTCAACAAGCCCGCGGAGTTTATGACCCCCGTGGACGAAGGCCCGTACTATGCGCTGCTGCACACTTACGTGATCTCCGGCACCTTCGGCGGCCCCCGTGTCAACATGCAGGGCCAGGTGATCAACACCGAGGGACAGGCCATTCCCGGCCTGTATGCGGCGGGAGAGGTGGCCAATGCCCAGTTCCTGTGCTATGAGTATCCGGGCAGCGGTTCCGCACTGA
Organism: Clostridia bacterium; assembly: GCA_019421925.1. Classification (GTDB taxonomy): domain Bacteria; phylum Bacillota; class Clostridia; order Christensenellales; family CALWSW01; genus JAHZEH01. The sequence continues at coordinate 4,364 of JAHZEH010000129.1, read as the reverse complement.
TCTCCTATCTGACCTTTGGCAGGCTGGCCGGCGCGGCAGCAGCACAGGCGGTCGCCCAGTAAATCAATCATTATTTTAAAGAAGAATTCCCAGAGAGGGAAGGCGGGTGGGGAGCGGTTGCTCCCCACCCGCTTTTTCTCTATTCCTCTGCCAGATAGAGGGGGATGGTGACGTAGAAGCTGGCGCCCTGCCCGGGGATGCTCTGCGCGGTGATGTCGCCGCCGTGAGAGCGGGCGATGGACAGGGCGATAGACAGGCCCAGGCCGGTCGAATCCCGGTCGCCCGGACGGCGGACCTGGTAGTATCGCTCGAAGACATGGGGGAGGTCCTCAGGGGCGATTCCCTGGCCCGTATTCTGCACAGTGACGGCGGCAAGACCCTCCCGGGCTCCGCAGGTGAAGCGGATAGAGCCGCCGGCGGGGGTATATTGCAGGGCGTTGTCCATGAGGTTCTGCAGGGCCTGGCGGAGCCGGAAGGCGTCCCCCAGTACTGTGCAGGGGGAACCCTCCCATTGGAGGACGATGGACCTCTGCTGTGCAGTCAGGGCCCCGCTCCGGGCGATGTCTTCGCACAGGCTGCACAGTTCCACGGGCTCCAGCTCAAAGGTGATCTGTCCCTCCTCCAGTTTGGCGGTGAGGAAGAGGTCCTCAATAAGCTTGCTTAGAAAGGCGAGACGCTCCTGCATGAGCTGTTTACGGGAGGCGTCCTGCTCGGTCTGGGGCTGAAGCATGTCGGTATAGCCCCGCAGAACGAACAGGGGGCTGCGCAGGTCGTGGAAGATGTTGAGCATGAGCCGGTGCTTCCGTTCCTGCTCCCCGAGGATGGCGGCGTTGGCCTCCTGCAGGGCCTGGGTCCGTTGGGCCACCTTGGCGTCCAGGCTGGCATTGGCCCGCGCCAGCTCCCCCACAAGCCGGTCGGATTCGTTGAACTTGCTGACAAACCTGTGGTTGATGGAGAAGAGACAGGCCAGCACAAAGACGAAGAAGTCCAGCTGGGAGGCGTTGACATAGGCAAAGATTTCGCCCGCCGGTACGGTGCCGGCGTTGGTGATGAGATTCATGTAGCTGCGCAGGCCGTACCGGGCGGCCATGCCGAAGAGAAGGATATAGGCGCAGGGCGCTTTGCGGATGCAGGCGAGCATCAGGCAGGTCAGCCCGGCAAAGTATGGCATGTTGCCCAGGATGATCTGGAGGAGGGTGCCGGGGATAAGCAGGCGCATGCAGAGAAGGAAGAGGAAGAGGGAGAGCAGGCCCAGGGGGGAGAGCAGAAGGTTCCATCTGCCGGGGAGCGAGGTCTGGGTGAGCCAGAAGCACAGGGCGAAACAGATGACCACGGTGAAGATATCCAGGGGGATGCGCAGCCATCCCATGTTCTGGGCGGCCAGGATTGCTTGCGTGAGCTCGGAGGCGATGAGCGTGCGCCAGAACGCCAAAAAGGCGATCACGAACAGCCAGAGCAGATACCGCTCGCTCCGCTTTTGCAGAAAGAGGGAGAGGCTGTAGATGGCGAGCAGGAAGCAGATGCCGCAGGCAAAGGTGTTGACCCAGACGGCAGAGGGAAACTCCGGCGGAAGGGCCAGCTCATTGAGCAGCAGGAAACCGTGCTTGAACAGCAGATTAACAGCCAGGAAGAAGGCCAGAGGGGGGAGTGCTTTGCGCATGAGGGATTCCTCCGCTATAATAGTAAATAAAGAAAGCTGGATGAGGAGAGGGGGAGAAGCCGTGGACCGGGTTCTATTGGTGGAGGACGACGGCAGCATTGCCGAGATCGTCCGCTATTATCTGTCCCAGAGCGGTCAATATGAGGTGGATGTGGCGCAGAATGCGGCCGGGGCTCTGGAGAGAGTGGGCGGGGGAGGGCAATAGGATGTGATTTTGCCGGATATTATGCTGCCCGATGTGGACGGGGTGGAGCTGTGCGCACAGTTGAGAGAGAGCCTGTACTGTCCCATCATCTTCATCTCCTGCATCGATGGGGAAGATACCATCATCCGGGCCCTGCGCATGGGGGGAGATGATTATCTGGTCAAGCCCTTCACCTGTGAGATGCTGCAGGCCCGCATGGAGGCGAACCTGAGGAGGATGCGGGGCGGAAGGGGCGGGGGCATCCTGTCCTTCCCCTCTTTTGAGCTGGACAGGGCGGGGCATGCTATTGTGAGAAATGGCGAACGCAAGGGACTCTCCCCTATCGAATTTAACCTGCTGGAGTTTTTTTTGCAACACCCCAACCAAAACTTCAGTCTCAGCGTCCTGTATGAGAACATCTGGGGAAGGCCCAGCTTGGGGGATGTGCGCACTGTGATGGTGCATATCCACAACCTTAGAAAGAAAATTGAAGATGATCCCAATGCGCCCGTTTATCTCAGAAGCACCCGGGGGAGGGGGTATCTATTCTGCCCTCAAGGGGAAGAAAAATAGAAATATGTCGAAACAGTAACATAAAAAACGATTTATTTTATTCAAAAAGAGCTTTTATGACTCGTTCGACAATAAAACCCCCTTGCTGTTTTGAATTAAATCAATTACGATAGGCAATGTGGCCATGTCGTTTTGGGGAGAATGATGTCGGTCCATAAAAAATGCCGTCAATCGGCATATTATCGGGGGGGATTTTTTGTGATCGGATCAGCAAGGGTTATGTGCGACTTAAAAAGCGGTTGTGAAAGAGTTCAACTGGACAGAACTGAGACCGAGACGGAGCGGGAATGGACAGCGCGCATCGCTGCGGAGTTCAAAAAGATTGGCATGCCGCCCCATATGCTGGGACATGTCTATCTGTGCGACGCGGTTGTGATGTCCATCCTGCTGCCCAAGTGCATGAGGCAAAAGATGAATCAGATTTATGTTGTCATCGGGGAGCGGTTTGGAACCACGCCCGCACGGGTGGAGAGAAACATCCGCACGGTGATCAAAGCGACGTGGGAGCGGGCGCTGGACCGGGAGGTCCTTGCTGGGATGTTTGGCGAGAGTTATCGGAACAGCAACCCTACCAATTCGGAATTTGTGGCCCGTATGCACTTGAATCTCCTGCTGCAATAGGGAAAAGGCCCCGGCCGTCGGACCGGGGCTTTTTCATGGAAAGGCTTGACCTGAGCAGGCTTCCGAAAAAGCGGAAAAGAGCCGGCGGGAGACCTCGTCGCCCGGCTGCAAAAATTCGGGATGCCACTGTACCGCAAGAAAGAAAGTCCTGTCCGGCAGATAGGCGGCCTCAATCAGGCCGTCCTCAGAGAGAGCGGCGGGCAGAAGCCCAGGGGCGAGGGAGGACACCGCCTGGTGGTGTATACTGTTGACCATCAGGGAGTCCCGCCCCGCAATGGCGCGCAGGGGGGTGCCGGGACACAGATCCACCCGGTGGACGGGACGGGCATAGGGCTTCTCCTGCCGGTGCAGAGCGGCGGATTTCCCTGCCTCCAGTCCGATATCCTGATACAGGGAGCCGCCCAGGGCTGCATTGATGAGCTGCAGGCCCCGGCAGATGCCGAGCACAGGCTTGCCCATCTCCAGGGCGCTCTGCACAACCTGCAGATCCTGCCCGTCCCGCAGGGGGGAGACCTCCTCGCAGCAGGGCGCCTTTTCCTGTCCGTAGAGAGCGGGGGAGACGTCCTGGCCGCCGGTGAAGAGCAGGCCGTCCACAGCGGCGCAGAGGCTTCGGTTGGTTTCCGGATCCCCGGTCAGGGGAAAGATGAGGGGAAGCGCGCCTCCGTCCAGAAGACCGTCCAGATATTCCGTGCGCATCCAGACATCCCGGCGGGCGCTGTCCCAGAGGGGGAGCACCCCGACTGTTGGCCGTTTCATAGCAGGTATCCTCCAAATCATTCAGTATAGACAAAGGCGTCCCCTTGAAGAGGACGCCTTTGTCATTTCCTGGAGATATCATAGCGGGATGGGGGATGTTTGTCAATCCCCGCGGTTCCCACGAAAGACCCATGCCCGCTGGATACGGTAGCTGAAGAAGAAGAGCACCACGTCCACCACGGCTTTGATGACGACCTCGTCGATGCCCAGAAGGGCGAAGAGGCCCTCCACCAGCAGCCAGCTGCACAGGAGCTGGACAACGGCCAGGATATAATACCGGACAATACAGCCCCTGCCCCCGTTTTTAAAGACCAGCCCCCGGTTGATGGCGAAATTGAGCAGGGAGGAGACCGCGCGGGCCAGCACGGTTGAAAGAAGCAGGCGCTCAGAGAAACCCTCGGGGAAGACGGCTTTGGAGAAGAGGGCAAATGCGCCCAGATCCACCAGAGAACACAACAGGGAGGAGGCGAAGAACAGGAAGAAGGACTTGAGCATCAGCTTATAGATGCGGATGGAGTCCTTGACGGGGTTGAAGTCGGAGCCGGTATTCTCGTTGAGGTAGATGGTCTC
>JAHZEH010000128.1 GCA_019421925.1 Clostridia bacterium | reverse complement strand
GGCAGCTTTTTGCTTTCCCGTACATAGTGAGTACAATCACAAGCGCCTCCAGACAGGGAAGCGGCGGATGGGCGCCAGACAAATGCAAGATTGAATTGTATATTTTGCACAAATCGGACGGATAATCGCTGTATTAAACGCTGTTTTGTTCTTTTCGGGCTATTATATATTTTGTTTTAACCATTTTACTTCAGCGCTTGACAAATATATAACGTTAAGATACCTTAATGGGGACACGACAGGAGGAGCTGGCCATGGGCAAAATTTATATCACCGGGCATCGCAATCCGGATACGGATTCCATCGTATCGGCAATCGCATACGCCGCGCTCAAAAACGCCCTGGGGGAACGGGAAGCCGTCGCCGTCCGCCTGGGGGAACTGACCAAGGAGACAGCCACTGTGCTGGAGCGCTTCGGATATGAGGCGCCGCCTCTCATCACCAACGTCAAGACCCAGCTCTCAGACGTGCGTTTTGACCGTCCGCCCATTGTGGGGGAGGGCGTCACTGTGCGCACGGCCTGGGACATCATGATTGAGCACCACGTTCAGATTATCTCCATTGCCGACGAGGCGGGCAAGCTGGTGGGCGTGCTCAACGTCTCGGACATTGCCGAGCACGACATGCGCACGGCCATCCATGGCCTCATGGTGGATACCACCGCCTTCAACCTGGCATCTGCTCTGGAGGGGCTGCTCCTGTGCGGCAACGAGTGGGACGAGGTCAAGGGCTCCCTGGCCGTAGCGGTGCACGATGCCGATTATATCACGAAGGAGCGGTTTGGCAATGCGGTGCTGATCGCCGGCAACCAGACCGGCATGGTGGAGGCGGCGGCAAAGGCGGGGGTGAACTGCCTGGTGCTCTGTCAGGTGGACGCTGGCACGCCGGTGGCAGAGGAGGCGGAGAGGGCTCCCATGACCACCATCGTCACCCACTACGACCCCTATCGGGCCTCCCGCATGATCTCCCACTCCGTGCCCGCTTCCCGGCTGATGCGGACGGAGGACATCACAACCTTCCACGTGGACGACTTTCTGGACGACGTGCGCGAGACAATGCAGAAGAACCGCGCGCCCAGCTATCCCGTCCTGGACAGCGAGGAAAGGGTGCTGGGCACCGTGAGCCGCTACCATCTGCTCAACCACGCCAAGAAACGGGTCATCCTGGTGGATCACAACGAGCGCAGCCAGTCGGTGCGCGGCCTGGAGGAGGCGGAACTGCTGGAGATCATCGACCACCACCGCATCGCCGACCTGCAGACCAGCGGCCCGGTCTATTTCAGGGCCGAGCCGGTGGGCAGTTCCACCACGCTGGTAGCCTCCCTCTTCTTCGAGCATGGCGTCACTCCGTCCAGAGCTCTGGCCGGGCTCATTGCGGCGGGTATCATCTCCGATACCGTTATGTTCAAGTCCCCCACCTGCACGGAGAAGGACAAAAAGATGGCCATGCGCATGGTGCAGCTGGCGGGCATTGATCTGGAGGAGCTGGGACGGGAGATATTTTCCGCCGCCGCCGATATCTCCGAGAAGGACGCCCGCACCCTGCTGGACCAGGACTTCAAGCAGTTTGTCCTGGGGGATCACAAGGTGGGCGTGGGGCAGGTGACGTGCATGGAGGTCTCCGACCTGCGCCACATGGAGAAGGACCTGTTCGGATGCATGCGCGGGACCCTGGAGGAGGGGAAATACGACCTGGTCCTGATGATGCTCACCCAGATCGTGGAGGAGGGAACGCGGCTGCTGTTTGTCGGCAAGGACGCCGGCGAAATCGTCTCGCGGGCGTTTGGACTGCCTGTGCAGCAGGATTCGGTGTTCCTGCCGGGCGTTATGTCCCGCAAGAAACAGATTATGCCGGCCATCTCCGGCGTTCTGGACTAGGCCCGCCCCGGAAAAGAAAAGTCCCGCTAATTAGCGGGACTTTTCTTTTCCGGTTTTGCCCGCCGGCGAAGCTGTTCAGCTCCCAAAAGGGCTGATGATCCGTCCGGCAGTCTCTGCTGCTTGGAAGCCGTCCGTCGTGGATAGGCTGAGCAATGAAATGCAAACCGTGGTTCGCATTTCATTGCTCAGGCTAGGGTAAAGACTCCGGCATTGATGGAGAAGTCCTGTGAAATTTGGGAGGGGTTGCCGGCCTGTCCTGCGCTGGGGGAGGGCTTCACGTCCGGCGGAACCATTTCCACTGCGGCCGGGTCGTTACCGCCCGACGCCAGGCTCTGGAAGGGCCTTGAGGCAAACCAGCTCCGCCCAAACAGGGCGGCAGCCGCCAGGAGGAAAACGGCGACGGCTAATGTGGCGAGGGGGATGGACTGCTTTTTCATCCGTTTCTCCTTTCCTTATGCGATGGGGATGTATCCGACTACATCGCCGCTTTCGCTGCTGCACACCAGAACGGCGAAGTCGTGGCCCTGGGTTTCGCCGATAGTGAAGGTCCAGTGGACGGCGTCGGTATCCTCAAAATAGTTTCCGCATCCATCTGCAACAATGAATACGCTCTCTTTCTGCGCGTCGGGGAGCGTCTCGACCGTCACCTTGCTTAAATCAATGTTTTCGGTCCTCTCCCAGCCCGAGTCATGCTCCAGAAAACGCACGCATTCCTCATAAGCGGTCCGGTATTTCTCGTCGGGCAGCTTGACGGAATGGGCGGCGGTGCAGGCGCTCAGGAGCAGGGCCGTCCCGAGGGCGAGCAGGAGCGCGGGGAAGGGGAGACGCGGCGTTTTGTTCCTCATAAACGGAACCCCCTTTTTAGTTCTCTGTTCTGAAAACGAGGCAGAGGACCAAAGTGTTCCCACCTCTCCGCTTCTGCAAAGGGAAATTGCCATCTGGGGCCGTCCAGGGCTCAGACGGGGGATCTGTCCTTTGGAATCTCTCCTCCAGGCAGAATAAACCCCCCGCATCCTGAAGGACGCAGGGGGTCTGTTTCTGCTGGCAACGGGGCTCGGGGAACGCGCCCGGTCAGAGCCGTCTGTAGATTACGATGCCGCCATCGCGGTAGATTTCCTGACAGTTCTCAGAGAACCAAGCCTCGTCCACCTCGTATTCCCGGCGCTCATAGCCGCTCAGATAGACATAGTCGATTCCCCACTGCGCCAGCCCCTGAGCGGTAGGGTGCTCGAAAAGCTCCTGCTGGGCGGCGGCGTAACCGCTGTAGTCCAGCCCGTGGTAGTACAGATAGGAACTGGTGCCGCACAGGATATTGCGCCCCGTCAGGGCGGCGACCGTATTGTTGTGGTTGTCCGCCGTGAGGAAACGGGAGGTGGGCGCTGTATTCTCCTGGATGAAGGCCGCCGCCCTGACTTCCGCGGCGTTGAACAGCTCGTAATCTGAGACCGCCTCCCGGCCCAGGGTCAAAACCCCTCCGAACAGGCAGACAAAGAGGGTGAGGGCGGCAAGAACCGCCCGGCCCCGCATTCCGCGCAGCCTGTCCCACAGACATACCAGATAGTTTGCCACCAGGCCGCAGAGGAGCAGATAGGTGATATAGAGCAGCTTGTTGTTGTCATAGGGGTTGGGTTGGAAGAGGATGACCTCACAGAGGGCGAGGATGAGCAGGCCGCCCCCGAAGAACCACTTGCTGTCCCTGTCCGCATGCAGGAAGGCGGGCAGGGCGAGAAGATAGGGCAGGCCGATGTTCTTGATATAGAACCAGAAGTAGTTGTCCCCGTCGTTGGCCCAGTTCCAGCCCAGACGCAAAAAACCGCTGCCGCTGCTCTGGCGGAAAGTAAAGAGCACGAGCTGCGGGGCCGCCAGGGCGACGGCAGTACAGCCGTAGATCAGGAAAGGCCTGATCCCGTTCCAGCTCCCATGGAGGAAGGCCCGAACGAGAAGCACCGCGCTGACGAGACCGAGAGCCAGAAAGGAATGGGTGTGGACGAGGGGCAGGCAGCCCCCCAGGACGCCCAGCGTGATAGGATAGATCAGGCCGGATTTGCCCTCCTCCTTTCCGCCCTTGCCTTCAAAGGCCATGCGGTAGAGCAGATAGAGGCAAGCGAAGAGGATGGCCCAGCCAAAGAGCGTGGCCCGTTGGGGGATGAGCAGGTCGGCGATAGGGTTGACCCAGCGGATGTTTTCCTGGACATAGTTGGTGGGGGTTTCGTAAAAAGCCGTAAAGATGCGCGTGAAGTTCCCAGGATCGCTGCGCAGATTGTTCAGGAAATAGGCAAAGCCGAAACCGCCCCCGAGAAAGAAGAGGAGATATCCCACAACGGTCTTGCGGCCGTCCTTGAGCCAGACGCGGAGCAGGAAGAAAGCTCCGCAGAAGACGCTCGCCAGGGCAAAAAACATAGGCAGCATGTAGGAGAGGCGCAGCGGAAGCCCCAGGGAGTACAGCGTAGCGGAGATGGAGTCGCACAGGAAGGGGTAGCCCACGGCGGTGTCAGGCAGAAGGGAGTACAGGGGCGGAAAGAACTGCTGCTCGCTCAGACTGGTGATGAAGCCCAGGTGCAGGCACATGTCGCCAAAGGTGCTCTGACCGCAGTGCAGGGAACCGTCCTCGGGGGAGAGAGTATGGGTGAAACAGAGATAGATGGAGAAGGCGAGCAGAGGGAGCACACAGGCGAGTGCCAGTTTCCCCTTGGAACCCCGCTGGCACAAGAGCCTAAGGTCACTTTTTCTTCCCAGGCAGAGCGCCGTTCTGCCCAGGGACGGGGCATTCAACGCCGGGAGAAGCTGGGAGAGCTCCGTAAACCCCAACGCGAAGGAGAGGAGGGCGGGAAGCCACATCCAGACGGCGAGGGAGAGCACGACGCCCAGCCAGAGGCGGACAGCCGTCCCCTCCTTGGTAAAGAGCAGACGGCTCAGGGAGAAGCCGCAAAAAAGGAACGCGGCGATGGCAAGCACGGCAAGCATAATGGCATTGTCCTCCGGTCAAAATTTGGGACACAGCCATTTTAACCCATTTTACGGAGACGGTAAACAAAAGATGGACATCTTTAAGCCTTTTGTAAAACAAGCGTAACACATTACGCCTCCGGATTTGCTATACTACAGATGTCGATAGGTGATAGCCAGCGCATCGAGGTCCATGCTATGGTTCATCATTGTGGTGATTGCCTCTCCGGATGAAAGATGAAATCCAACGCCCGGCCCAAAAGGCCGGGCGTTTTCTTTCCCCCGAATTTTTGCGGCTGCGTGAAAAAAGCTCAAAGGATTGGTCAAAGAAACGATAGAAATCTTTGAGACTTTCGTAAACGGGCCGTAACACATGAAAGGGGCGGATCTGCTATACTGCAATTGTCAAGAGGGGATAGCAAGACCTCTCTGCAATATGGTTCACTTTCATGAGGATTGCAGTCAGCATGAATGAAAAGGCAATGCCCGGCGCTTCGCCGGGCTTTTGCGTTGCATGGACAGGAGAAAATTTTTTCCCCGGGTCCGTATAAAACCGCGAATGGGGCGCATCATAAGGGTGCAAGGAAAACGAACGGAACAGCCCGGCGGACGAGATACAAGGCGTGCCGAAACTGTCCGAGCGACAGCAGAGGGAACGATTTATCGCGAGAATCCTGAAATGCAGCAAATGTTTTACGGGCGGACATTGCAACAAAAGCATTCACATGCTGAGCATCAAGTATTGTGTGAAGATCGGATTCCTTGTGCCGATACAGGAGCGGCCCCCAGAGCAATGGCGCTTTGGGGGCCGCTTTTTCATTTTAGTCGATACCGATGCCGCGGGCGACAATGCGGGCGGTTTTGCCGCAGATGTCCTCAATGGGGAGGCTCTGCATATGGACGACGAAGTTGCGGCTCTCCTCCGCGGGCACCGAGAGGTTCTTGGTGAAGTGGGAGGTGCCGGTGAGTTTATCTTCGGCGTCGTAGGAGGGCAGGTAGACCAGCGTCAGGTCGAAATTCTCGGCGGAGGTCTTGTTGACCAGGGTGCCCGAGACGGTGGCGAAACCGGGATAGTTTTGCAGCAGGGTGATATCCTCCACCACCAGGCGCTGCGCCACGCTGTCGGAGACGGGGGTCAGCGTGGCCTCCGCGGCGGCCGTGACGGCGGACTGAGCATTGATCTTTCCGCG
>JAHZEH010000127.1 GCA_019421925.1 Clostridia bacterium | reverse complement strand
GCCGCGGCAAAGACCCAGTAGGCCCACATATGGGAGGGCAGCAGACCGCAGGCCAGCGACGACACGCCCATGCCCACCAATCCCAGGTAGGCCACATGCAGCGGCCTTTTCACCTTGAGCACACTGCCGAACAGGAAGGCCGTGATCATCATCCCTGCCGCGTAAACCAGTTCCACTACGCTGCCGTGCCAGGCGGAGACTGCAAAATAGCTGCTCGCCATGAGGGGATAGTAGGAGGAGAGCGGCAGGAAAAAGACCATGCACAGGCCGGCGCAAAGAGCCAGCGCAAAGAGCTGGCGGTCGGCGCGCAGGGCCCGGAATCCCTCCTTAAATTCCTCCAGGAAGTTGGGAAGCCTGGCGTCCGTCCTCTCGATCTCGGGGATTTTCACCAGGGCCAGCGCGCCGCTGGCAATGACGGCGCCCAGCATGTCGGTCAACAGAATGATGGGCATGGGACAGGCCGCGTACAGCGCGGCCCCCAGCACGGGTCCCAGCATAAAAGCGCCCGACTGCAAAAACTGGCTCCAGCCATTGGCCCAGATGAGGTGATCGGGGGGAACCAGTTGGGGGATGATTGCCTGGATGGCCGGGGTGTGGAACACGCCGCCCGCCCCCCGGATGCCCAGCACCAGGCATACCGTCCAATAGGGCGGGCTGCCCAGGGCGAATACCCCCGCAAAGGCCAGGGCGACAACGCCCAGAAAAAGGTCGGCGCAGATAGCGACGGTCTTGCGCTTCCAACGGTCCACCCACACGCCCGCAAAGGGCCCCAGGATAATCTGGGGAATGAAGGCCACCAGGCCGGCCATCGCCATCATCATGGGTGAGTCCGTCTCGCTGGCCAGCCACCAGATGAGAGCGAATTGTACCGCCGAGCTGCCGATCAGCGAAATGGTCTGGCCCGCGGTAATGAGAAAAAATTTTTGTTTCCAGTGATTCATAATACCTCCGCAATATGTCTGATAGAGCGCGGATAATGGCAGATTCCCCCATTATTAAGAGTGCTTGTATACTATATAGACGGCCCCCACAATTGTCAAGAGGTGTGATCCGGTAAGAAAAAGCCCCGACCGTTTGAACCGGCCGGGGCTCTCCCTAGACGCCTTTGATGAAGGCCAGCAGGAAGTTCGAATAATAGAAGAATGGTCCGAAAAAGGAGTTGTCGATCAGCTCCCGTACCGACTCGAATTGCAGCACCACCAGCGCCAGAGGGGCCAGCATGAAGATGACAAACACCGCAAAGAACCCCCGCACCAGTCCAAATCCCATTCCCAGCGCCCCGTCAAAATGCTTGAGCATGGGCAGGCGAACCACATAGTCCGTGCCGTGGATGAAGAAGCACAGGATGAGGCGCACCAACAGGAACACGATCAGAAAACTCACCACATTGACGGCAAAGTTGACGATGGTCTGGTTAAAATAGTCCCCCACTGTGGTGATACCCTGTCCGGAGAAAACCTCCCCCGCCATGTTGCTGGCCACAAGTGTGTCGATGGGGGCCGGCAGGTTGGCGCTCTTGAGAATGGCGTCGAGCTGCCCGGCGGAGAGCTGATTGACCGGCATCTGCCGCAGGGCCACATCGGTCACCAGCTCCGCCCCCTCCGTGTAATACAACATGGCGGAAGTCAGCCCCTCGTGGGAGAGGATGGAATTGGCCACCAGCGGGGAGAATAGCACGCCGCACAGCCAGGAGACAAAGAAGGATGCCGTGCCCAGAAGGGACACCATGAAGCCATTGTATAGCCCCAGGAAGGCGAAGAGCAAAAACACGCCGATGATTGCAACATCCAGCAGATTCATTGCCGACTCGCCTCCTTCGTAGTATGTCGCCTGCGCCAGATACAGGGGCCTCTCCCCGCTCTGGCCGGTGTCTAAAATCAGATGGTTGTTGCCGGGCACCAGGGTTTTCGCCGCAAAGGAGAGCTTCCTCTGTCCGGTCTGCTTCCCTCCCAGATTATAGGTAAAAAGATTGCGCTCGGTCACCGCATAGATCTTTCCCGAGCGCAGCGCCGCGCCCAGGCAGTCCTCCGGCAATTCAAAGGGGAAGGACCGCTGGCTGGGCAGATGGACGATGCGGCCCTGCGTCCCGTCCCCCCGGCTGCGCAGCAGCACCTGGGCCTGCTCCCCCACCGCGACGTCGAGCACCTGCCAGTCTGTCGTGTCGATGAAGTTGACCAGGACGCCTGCGGCAGTATAGCAGTATACCCGCTCCTCCGTGACAATGAAGAAATAGGCGCCATTGCTGACCACATTGCTGGCCTCCATGCGGCCGCAGTTCATGCTGCCCCGCTGTTCCTGCCCGCCGTTGTAAGTGAGGATGAGACCGCTGGGAACCGGCCCCTCGTTGCGGGTGTGCATCCAGATGAGGTCGTCCCCATAGCTGCCAAAGCCGATGAGTGAATCGTTGGGCACGCCCAGCTCAGCCACCAGGTCGCCCAGCAGGTTGTATTGCTCAATAACCTGCCCGCTCTCCCCGCTGGTGAGAACCAGCGCCCTGGATTTGCCGCACACCACCTCCTGTATGCCGCCCTCCACGGTTTCCTCCATGAGGACGTCTCCGCCCCGGTTAATGAGCAGCACCCGTTCCCCATTGTAGACGGCCATGAGACTGGTCGAGGCGGCCAGATCATAATCCGAGCCCCCCAGAGCGAGCTCCCACTCCTGTTTGCCCCGGGTATTACAAAAGCGCAGGGTGCTCCCGTCCAGGTAGATGAACCCGTTTCCCGTGTAGGCCCACTCAGTATCCCGGTCAAAGGGCAGGCGGGCCATGGAAGGATTGAAGAGCGAGACAATCCACGCCACCAGGGAGAGAACGACGAGCAGCACCGCCGCCCCCAGAAGGGCGATGAGCCGCATTTGGCGGCGGCCAGGCCGCTGCCAGGTGTTTTCATGCATGAATTAGATACCTCAATTTCCGAAGCGAAGCCCCGTCAGGGGCGCGCCATTTTCAAATGAGAAACAAGGTCGCGCCGGCAGGGGTGCGACCGCCTTGAAACTGCAACGGCCCACCGGCGGGAGCAGCGGCGGAATTGGACGCCGGGCGTGACCGAGACGTCCAGGACCGTAGCTGCGTGCCCCCATCTGGGGCGCGTTATTTTCAACGAAAGAATAAGACCCCTCCTCATCCCACCGGCAGCAGATACATCTGCGTACCTGCCCGCAGCAGGATACCGTTCCCCTCCCGGGAGGCGGCTTCCACTGTGAAAGGCAGGGCGGCCTCCTTCTGTTTGGTTCCCTGCAGGTCGTAGGTGATCAGGGTGGTGCCCGTCACGGCGTAAATCTTCTCCCCGATGATATAGGCCCCCAGGGTTCCGGCGGGCAGGCGGAAGGAGTACTCCTTCTCATCCGGCAGGGTCAGAACCTTGGCAGCGGCGGAGGCGGGCGCGCTGAGAGAGTCCGTCGGCACAGCCATGAGGACGGTGGCTTTGGAGAGGTTGGCAAAATCCAGCACCTTCCAGCCGTAGATGAGCTTCTTTTGCTCCTCCTTGCCGGTCATGCTGTAGGAGACCAGATGATTGGTGGCGCAGGCATAGATATTGCTGGAGGTGAATTCCAGCCGCTCGATAATCTGTCCCTCCATGGTCATGATGCCCGTCATGGACTGGCCGGTGTTGAAAGTCGTGGCCGTGCAGGCGGGCGTGGCCCCCTCCGTGTTGAGGGCCAGAGTCCAGAGATTGTCCTTGTCGGAGTAGAAACCGTACTCCAGCAGGAAATTCCCCTCCAAAGAGAGGATATCCAAGCGCTTGCCGGTTAAATCATAGATGTAAATCATATCCGTGCCCGAGATATCATTCTTGAGTACGGCAATGTAGTTCTTTCCGCAGCGCACCTCCCGCACCGTGCCGGTGAACTCCTGGCTGGGAAAGAGGGCCTCTCCCTCCTTGCCGATGGCCTGCATGGCGGTGTCTGTGTAGATGGCGGCGATGGTGGGGCTGGTGGCGATGGAATAGCCCGAACCGGACAGTTCCAACGCGCTCTTCTCATTGCCCCGTTTATCGCATAGATGCAGGGTGTTGCCCTCGATATAGAGGAACCCATCGTCCGTAAAGCCGTATTGCATCTCGGAGGTGAAGGGCAGCTCCATCACCTGACTGACGGGATCCGATCCGGAGCGCAGCACCAGCACCAGCACGGCGGCGCACAGCACCGCCAGCAGCGCCACCAGCGTAAAGATGCCCCGCAGGCTGAGACGGCGCCGGCCCGAGTGGTAAGCTTCGTACATACTTGATCCTCCTGTGATCCTGGCGCTCACGCGCCCTTTCCGGTATTTTCTTATTTTATATTACCCGGGCCCCAGTTGCAACCATTGCGCCCTTTTCTGTCCCTGTAGTAAAATAGGAATGCTAAAGCAAGCCCAAAGGAGGTCCGCCCCATGAATATATCCCTGCCCGCCCCGCTCGTCCGGTTGGGGGAGGCGTTCCGCGCCGGGGGCTTCTCCCTGTACGCTGTGGGCGGCCTGGTGCGCAACCCTCTGCTCGGTCTGCCCGCCAGCGACTGGGACGTCTGCACAGACGCCCTGCCGGAGGAGGCCGCCGCCCTGGGCGAACGGGCGGGCCTGCGCGCAGTCCCCAAGGCTCCAGCCTTCGGCACCATTGAGTTTCTCGCAGGCGCAGGGCCAGAGCCCTTCTCCATTGAGTGCACCACCTTCCGGGCGGACACCTATGGCCCGGGTGGAAACCACCGTCCCCAGGGCGTCCGCTTTTCAAAGAGCCTCGCCCAAGACGCTGCGCGGAGGGATTTCACCGTCAACGCCCTGTATGCCGACACAAGAACAGGCGAACTGATTGATCCCACAGGAGGCCTTACCGATCTGGAGCACCGCGTTTTGCGGGCCACCAACCGGGACGCCGGCCTCATCCTGCGGGACGACGGCCTGCGCATCCTGCGCATGGTGCGCTTTGCCTGCGAGCTGGGTTTTACCATCGACCCCGCGACCTACGCAGCGGCGGAGAACAATGTTTCCGGACTGCTTGATCTGCCCGCCGAGAGGCTGTGGCAGGAGTTCTCCAAAATACTGCTCAGCGACGCCCGCTACTATGCGGCCCAGCCCGACGGCTCCGCCGCCCACTACCGGGGTCTTCTTCTGCTCCGGGACCTGGGAGCGCTCTATCTCCTCCTCCCTCCTCTCAAAGAGGGGGAGGGAATCCCCCAACGGCCTGAATATCACGCTTACACCGTGCTCATGCACGGCCTGCACGCCTGCGAGTGCGCCCCGCCCACTCTCGCCCTCCGGCTCGCCGCCCTGCTCCATGACGTGGGCAAGCCCTTCTGCCTTGCAAAAAACGGGCGCATGCTGGGACACGACCGTGAGGGGGCCCGGATCGCCGCCGGTTGCCTGCAAAACCTCAAATGTCCCGGCGCCCTCGTGGAGCGGGTGGCCCTATTGATCGACCAGCACATGTTCGACCTGGACGGCCGGGCCAAACCGCCTACGCTGCGCAAAAGGATCCTTCAATGGGGACCGGAGGTGACGCTGGAGCTAGCCGCCCTGCGGGAGGCGGACTTCATCGGCTCCGGCCTGCTCTCCCTCCCCATCCCCACAGCCGACCGCTGGCGGCAGACCCTGGACTCCATGGAAAAGGAGGGCGCCCCCTTCTCCATCAGGGAGCTGCAGGTCACCGGCCGGGAGATCATGGAGGAGCTGGGGCTCCCGCCCGGGCCCCAGGTGGGCAGGGTCAAACAGGCCCTGTGGCTGCACTGCGCCGTGCGCCCCTCGGACAATCAGAAAAAGCGCCTGCTGCGCCTGGCCCATGGCATCGCCCTGTCCCCTCCTGGCAGGGACCGGCCCAACTAAAGAAAAGCCCCCTTACGGGGGCTTTTAGAATCCTGCTGATCAGGCCTCGGCTTTCCACAGGCCGTGGAGGTTGCAGTACTCATACACATCCACGGGGCCGTCCTCCACCTGGAAGGTGGCGGTGGGGGCGTCGTTGGCGGTCAGGGTCACACGCTGGATCTTGCCGTCCTGCACCGCCTCAATCCACTGGATGAGATGGGCCTCAGTCATGGGATGGGCCACGGAACCCA
>JAHZEH010000126.1 GCA_019421925.1 Clostridia bacterium | reverse complement strand
TAAGATGATCTATTTTGCTGGGGATGAAAGCCTTGTGGGCAGGTATTGCGATGTATTGATAACAGGAACCAAAAAGAATTCCCTGATAGGGGAGAAAGTTGAGGAGAAGTAAATATGGTAACAGAAAAAGCGATGGAACTGGGTCAGGCGATTGTGGAGTGCCCCGAATACAAGGCCTATATTGAGGCAAAGGAGGCCCTTGAGGCGGACGCTAACGCCACAAACCTGCTCGATTCCTACGGGGCCAAGGAACAGGAACTCAATGATCTGATTGCCAAGGACCCCGCCGCCAGCGAGACGATCAACGCCCTCGCCTCCGAACTGGAGGAGCTGCGCAAGGAGGCTGTGAGCCACGGGAAGATCGCTACGCTGGCGATGGCGCAGAACGATTTCAACGGCATTATGGCTATGGTCAACAGCATCCTGATGCAGTATGTCAACCCCCAGGCGCAGCAGGAGCAGGGGAGCTGCGGCGGCGATTGCGCGGGCTGTGCGGGCTGCCATTGATCGGGAGAGGAAGAGAAGGAGAAGTGAGGTATGGCTTGGCCTGCGATTTCACAGGTTTCCCCAATGATGCGCCAGTATCTGGAACTCAAAGAGCAGAATAAAGACTGCCTTTTGATGTTCCGGCTGGGCGATTTTTATGAGCTGTTTTTTGACGATGCGCAGACCGCGGCCAGGGAGCTGCAGATTGTCCTGACGGGAAGGGAGTGCGGTCTCCCCGAGCGGGCCCCTATGTGCGGCGTTCCCTATCACGCCCTCGACTCCTATGTGGACAAGCTCCTGGGTAAGGGGTACAAAGTGGCGGTCTGTGAGCAGCTTCAGGACCCCAAGACCACCAAGGGCCTGGTGGACCGGGGGATTGTGCGCATCATCACCCCGGGTACCCAGACGGCCGGCTCCCAGATTCAGGAGAAGAGCAACAACTTCATCATGGCCCTCTACCGGGGGGAGAACACCGGTCTGGCAGTTGCCGACGTGTCCACCGGGGCCTTCTCCCTGGGGGAGATCAAGGATGGGCCGGGCCATGATCAACTCTTTGAGGAGCTCTCGCGGGTTCAACCCACGGAGCTGATTGTCTCCAGGGAGGTGGAGGAGGACAGGGAACTGCTGCAAAAGCTCCGGGCCAGCTCCTATGTGGGATCCTACCAGGACTGGGCCTTTGAATATCAAAACGCCCGAAAGAATCTCCTGACCCATTTCAAGGTGGCCGATCTCTCGGGTTTTGGCTGCGAGGAGTTGCGTTCGGGCATCTGCGCCGCAGGCGCATTGCTGGCTTATCTCAACGACACCCAGAAGAATACCCTGAGTCATATCAGCAGCATCCGGGTTTACCGGCGCAGCGAGTATATGGTGCTTGACGAGACGACCCGCCGCAACCTGGAGCTCACCCAGCCCCTGCGGGGCGGCGGAAAGAGGGGTACCCTCCTGGGGCTGCTGGACCGCACCCAGACAGCGATGGGGGGGCGTCTGCTCAAGAGCTGGATCGCCCAGCCCCTGACCAGCATGGCGCCCCTCAATCTCCGTTTGGACGCAGTTGGCGAGTGCCAGGAAAATTTGCTGCTGCGGGAGGGCCTGCGGGAGCATCTCTCCAATGTATATGACCTGGAGCGGCTGTGCGGCCGTATCGCCTATGGCAGCCTCAACGCGCGCGATGCCCTCTCCCTCAAACGCTCCCTGCAGGCGCTTCCCGCCCTCAAGGAGGACTTGGCCTGCTGCAGCGCCCGGCTTCTGTGCGGCGCGGGGGAGAAATTGGACGTTATGGCCGATCTGTGCGGCCTGCTGGACCGGGCCATCGCCCTCGACCCTCCCGCAGTGATCACAGAGGGCGGCATCATCCGGGATGGTTACAATGAGAAACTCGATGAGTACCGCGAGGCCTCCCGCAGCGGCAAGAAGTGGATTGAGGAGCTGGAGGCCAGAGAGAGGGAGGAGACGGGGATCAAGAATCTCCGTATCAATTTCAATCGGGTATTCGGTTACTACATTGAGGTGACAAAATCCAATTGGTCCCAGGTTCCCCTCCGCTATGAGCGCAAGCAGACGCTGGCCAACGCCGAGCGCTATTTCACCCCCGAACTCAAGGAACTGGAGGAGCATATCCTCGGCGCGGAGGAGAAGAGCGTCGCTTTGGAGCAGCAGATATTCGTGGGGCTGCGGGAGCTTCTGGCCAGCCATATCGGGCGCATCCAGAAGGCGGCGGAGCTTCTGGCGCAGCTGGACGTGCTGCAGTCCCTGGGGACAGTGGCCGCCCAATATCACTACTGCCGTCCCACGCTGCACACCGGGGATGAGATTGATATCGCTGAAGGGCGGCATCCCGTTGTGGAGCGGGCCCATGAGGGCTTTGTTCCCAACGACACCAGGATGGACTGCGGAGCCAACCGCTTCCTTATCATCACCGGCCCCAATATGGCGGGAAAAAGCACCTATATGCGCCAGGTGGCTCTCATTGTGCTGATGGCGCATATCGGTTCTTTTGTCCCGGCAAAGTCAGCCCTGATCTCCATGACGGACCGCATCTTTACCCGCGTGGGCGCGCTGGACGACCTCTCTGCCGGACAGAGTACCTTTATGGTGGAGATGAATGAAACCGCCAATATTCTGAATAACGCCACGGGCCGCAGCCTGCTGCTCCTCGACGAGATCGGGCGGGGTACCAGTACCTTTGACGGACTGAGCATCGCCTGGGCGGTCACCGAGCACATCTGCAACAAGAACAGGATCGGGGCCAAGACGCTTTTCGCAACCCACTATCACGAGCTCTCCGAGCTGGAGGGCCTGCTTGACGGCGTGGTCAATTACCGGATCACGGCGCGGGAGATGGGGGAGGATATCATCTTCCTGCGCAAGGTGGTACGGGGCGGTACGGACAAGAGCTATGGTATCGCTGTGGCCCGTCTGGCGGGCATTCCCCCCGAGGTTATCAGGCGGGCTAAGGAGATTTTGCGTCAGCTGGAGGCCGCGGAGATCAACCGGGCCGTTGAGACGCCCGACCAGCCCAAGGCCCTGGCCCCGGCAGCCCACGACGCCCTTTTGAGGGAGATCAGCTCCATGAAGGTGGACGACGTGACGCCCTTCGAGGCGCTCGGAATCCTCTATGACCTCCAGCAGAGGGCGAAAAAGGCCCTGGGCGAACAGTTGATCTGACAGGAGAAAGCATGGGAAAAATCAACAGGCTGGACACCTTTACCTCCAACCGCATCGCGGCGGGGGAGGTGGTGGAACGGCCCTCTTCCATTGTCAAAGAGCTGGTGGAAAATTCCATCGACGCCGGCAGTACTTATATCACTGTGGAGATTCAGGGCGGGGGTATCCAGTCCATCCGGGTGACGGACAACGGCAGCGGCATTGAGCCGGACGACTGCCTCGTCGCCTTTGAACGGCACGCCACCAGCAAAATATCCAGAGCCCAGGAGCTGGACTCCATTGCCACCCTGGGATTCCGGGGGGAGGCCCTCTCCTCCATTGCCGCGGTCGCGCAGGTGGAACTGACTACCCATGTGGCCGGCGCGGAGGCGGGTACCTTCGTGCGCATCCATGGGGGGGAGGTGCTCGAGAGCAGGCCCGCCGGCTGTCCTGAGGGCACCACCTTTCTGGTGCAGAATGTATTCTATAATACGCCTGTACGCCTCCAATTCCTAAAAAAGCCCGCAACTGAGGCGGGCTACATCGGGGAATACATGCTGCGCATGATATTGGCGCGCCCCGATATTTCCTTCAAATTCCTCAGCAACGGCAGGACTATCTACCAAAGTCCGGGGGACGGGGATTTGAAATCCGCCATCTACTGCGTGTATGGCAATGAGATTCTCCAGACCCTCAACCGGGTGGAATACCGGCAGGAGAAGCTGGCCATTTCAGGCTATACCTCCCGCTCCGAGGGGGCAAAACCCAGCCGGGCTTATCAGTCCTTTTTCGTCAACGGGCGCTATATCCGCTCGGCCCAGCTCTCGGCTGCTCTTCAGGAGGCCTATGGGACCCGGCTGATGGGCGGGAGGTTCCCGGCCTGTGTGCTGCATATCTCCCTGCCCTACGACGCTGTGGACGTCAACATTCATCCCAATAAGCTGGATGTCCGTTTCCGGGAGGACGCGGCGGTGCTCCCCTGCCTGATGAGAGCGGTGGAGGAGGCTGTCGGCAGCCGGAGCGCCCGGGTGTGGAGTTTCCAGGAGCCCAGGATGGCCCAGATCAGGGACGCCATTCAACCGGTACAGCAGAGCGCCTTTCCGCAGCCGCGTCCCAAGGCGCCCCGGCAATTCCCTGCGGACACTGCGCCTGAGGTTCCCGGTCAGCCGGAGGGACAGCTCGCCGTTGACGACAGCGCGCTGCGCAGTATGGGTCCGGAGGAGTCCGTGAGACCCACAGCCGCCTGGACGGCAAGGGAGAGCAACAACCTGCTGGCGCCCCAAATTCCTTCCCTTGACTATGCTGATAAGGGAGGGGAGCTTCCCAGCATTGTCATCGCCCCCCGCAGGCAACTGTGCGAGAAGGCGGTGGAGGAGAGCGAGAGGGAGGCAGCGGCTCCTCTGTTTGACCAGATCGAGGAGCCGGTCACCATCGTCGGTCAGGCCTTTGGCACCTACGTTCTGGTCCAGCAGATGGATCAGCTCTATATCATAGACCAGCATGCGGCCCACGAGCGGATTCTCTACAATCAATACATGGACGGAACCAGGCCCGTCGCTTCCCAACAGCTTCTTCTGCCCCAGGAGCTCGGCCTCACGCCCTCAGAAAGGGAGCTGCTCGAGCAAAATGAGGAGACTTTCCGGCAGATCGGATTCTCCTGGGAGGAGGGGAGGGGTACGGGTATCCAGGTTCTCTCCGTCCCTTATATCTTTGAGCAGGCGGAGACCGGAGCTTTCCTTCGGGAAGTGCTCCTTGAGCTCTCGGCAGGCGGAGGAGCGGACGTGGCCGGCGCTAAGCGCCAGATTCTCGCCCAATCGGCCTGCAAGCACGCCATTAAAGGCAATGAGACCCTCAGCCGGTCGGAGATTCAGACACTGTTGGCCCAGTTTGGACAGCTTGGCGTTCTGCACTGCCCGCATGGCAGGCCCATTGTCGTGCGCATGAGCAGGATGGAGCTGGAGAAAATGTTCAAACGCGTTTTATAAAGGAGCGATCCATGCCCAAGAAGAAAATAGCGGTAATTGTGGGGCCGACGGCCTGCGGAAAAACGGATGTGGCTGTCCGTGTGGCCAGGCGTCTGAATGGGGAGGTCGTCTCCGCCGATTCCGTGCAGGTCTATGAGCGCCTGGACATCGGTTCGGCAAAACCCACCAAGGAGGAGATGGACGGCGTTCCTCATCATCTGATCGGGGAGGTTCCCCTGGACGCCAAAGAGTTCAGCGTGGCCGCTTTTCAAGCATTGGCCATGGAGCGGATCGACGCCATCCAGACGAGGGGGAAACTCGCCGTCGTGGCGGGAGGAACGGGGCTGTATATCAACTCCCTGGTGTTCCCCATGGACTTCACCCAGGCAGCGGGGGACAGTGCTTTTCGGGCTGAATGGAATGAGAGGGAGGAGGCCTCCCCCGGCGCGGCTCATGAGGCGCTTCGGCAGATCGACCCCCAGTCCGCCGAACGGCTGCATCCCAACGACAGGAAGCGGGTCATCCGGGCGCTGGAGATTTATCACCTCACCGGCAAAACCCTGACCCAGCAGACTGTGGAGTACCGGGAAATGGAGCCCCCCTATCCCTGTGTGATTGCGGGCCTGACTATGCCCAGGGAGATGCTTTACAAGCGCATTGAACAGCGGGTGGACCGCATGCTGGAGCAGGGGCTGGTACAAGAGGTGCAGAGCATTCTGGAGGAGGGCTATGATCCTGCGGCCCCCTCCCTCCAGGGTTTGGGCTATAAGGAAATCGTCTCCTATCTGCGTGGGGAGTGTTCCCTGGAGGCAGCCCGGGAGATAATTGTCCGGGAGACCCGCCATTTTGCCAAGAGGCAGTGGACGTGGTTCCGGCGGGACAAGCGCATTCGCTGGTTCGAGGTACCCCAATACGGGGGAACCGGCGCTCTTGCGGATGCGGTCTGCC
>JAHZEH010000125.1 GCA_019421925.1 Clostridia bacterium | reverse complement strand
GGGGGTGAGGGCCACCGGGCTGCTGCTGACTACCACGGGCACCGATCCTTCTACGGCCAGGGTGCCGGTGGCGGTGACGACAAAGCTACGCGGCTCGGCGGGGTTGACGACCACCTCCACAGTGTTGGACTGGCTCTGATTCAGCGGGAAGGCGGTAGCCAGGGGGTTCCCCAGCTCATCCACCAGCGCCACGGAGGTGAAGTCCACATTGCCCCGGTTGGTCACGGTGATGGTGACGGGGATACCGTCCTTGGTGGGGGAACCGGCGGATGCGGTCAGATCGAGACCAATCTCCGTCAGCCTGACCTCCAGCGGGTCCAGCTCCACCGTCAAAGTCGTGGAGTCAGCCTGAGCGGTGACAACCGGGGTGGTGGTCACGGTCTCCGTCAGGGTGAACTCCTTGGTCACGCGCTTGGTGCCGCTGCCCACGGCCAGATCCCCCACGGCGATGCCGTCAGGGAAGATGGGGTCGGCAATCGCGACATTGGTCAAATCCACGTCGCCGGTATTTTGCAGGGCATAGGTGACGGTGATGGTGTCGCCGGAGGCACCCGAATTGCTGGACACCGTGCGGCTGGCCTTGAGGGAGGGCTCCGGCTCCTTGACCTTGATGGCCACGGGATACTCGAGCGTCTTGAACTCGCCGTCCTCAATCCAGCTGAAATTGAAGATCACCGAGCCGCCCAGCTCACTCTCCTGGACGTTGAATTTCGAGATATTGTAGGATTTCTTCTCGCCGGGGTTCATGTTTCCCACGATCTGGTCGATGCCCCGGGCCGTCATGGAGACGTCCTCCAGCATGACAGAGGAGTTGTTGGCCAGGCGGATGTTGATCTCCACCTGTCCCGCGGCAAGAAGCACCTCCGGCGTCACCTTGGCGGAGACGCCCAGACTGGATTCAGCGTGTGCCACCATAGGAAGCATTGGCCCGGCGCAGACGAGCAGGAGCAATACACATAGCGCAACGGCGCGAATGACAGTCTTTTTGTTCATTCTGTTACCTCTCTAAACGACTTATTTGACTTCCGTCACCCAGCCGTGGGTATCCTCGATCTCGCCGTACTGGATACCGGTCAAGGTGTCGTAGAAGTCCTGGGAGGCCTCGCCGATGCTGCCGTCGCCGATGGTGAGCTCCTCGCCCTTCCAATAGAGCGCGCCCACGGGGGAGATGACGGCAGCGGTACCGGAGCCGAAGGCCTCGATCAGGTCGCCGGACTTAATGCCGTCGTAAATCTCCTCCATGGAGATACGGCGCTCGGACACCTTGAAGCCCTTGTCCTTGGCCACCTGGATCATGCTCCGGCGGGTGATGCCGGGCAGGATGCTGCCCTGGAGGGCGGGGGTGACCAGCTCATTTTTGAAGAGGAAGAACATATTCATGGCTCCAACCTCTTCGACATACTTGCGCTCCACGCCGTCGAGCCACAGCACCTGGCCATAGCCCTTCTGGTGGGCGATCTCGCCGGCCAGCAGGGAGGCCGCGTAGTTGCCGCCCGTCTTGGCCGCGCCGGTGCCGCCGCGGACGGCGCGCACATACTCGTCCTCCACATAGATCTTCACGGGAGCAAGCCCTGTAGAATAGTATGCCCCGGAAGGCGAGCAGATGATGTAAAACAGGTTATGATCGGCGGCGTCCACGCCCAATTTGGCGTCAATACCGATCATGGTGGGGCGGATATACAGGGAGGTGCCCCTGCTCTTGGGTACCCAAGCCTCATCCACCTTGATGAGCTCGCACAGGGCGTCATAGGTCTTGTCCACGTCCAGCTTGGGCATGCACAGGCGCTCGCAGGAATCGTTCATGCGGCGGAAGTTGTCCTTCGCACGGAAGAGCAGAGTGCGGCCATCGGCGGACTTGTAGGCCTTGAGACCCTCGAAGATCTCCTGACCATAGTGCAGAACAGTGGCGGCGGGGTCGAGCTGAAGGGGACCGTAGGGCACAATCCTCTCATCCTTCCACACGCCCTTTTCGCTGTCCATCATGAACATGTGATCCGTAAAAATACGGCCAAAGCCCAGTTTGGTCTCGTCGGCCGGCTTGGCTTTGGGAGTCTTTGTCAATGTGACGATCATGATGCTTCCTCCGTTCAAAATATAAAAAGTTCTCAGGCCTTCACAGGCCAGGGCCAAAAAAGAGACTCCTTAAAGACAGGACGTATCCGCCCGTCCGAGAGTTCCACGCACCCCTTTTCAAAGGCCTCCTCCCTCCCGGGAGGAACCAGGGCGGTGACGTACACCCTCTCTAAAAATTCCAGCTCATGAACCTGATAGTCCCCCCGCAAAAAGCTCTCCACCTTGCCCCAGAGGGGATAGTCCACCTCCAGTGTGTAGAAGGCGGTTTTCTGCATGAGCACCAGCCCGGCGGCGGCGGCGGCCTCGGCGGCGGTACGGGAATAGGCCCGCACCAGCCCTCCGGCCCCCAGCAGGATGCCGCCGAAATAGCGGGTGGCGACAACCAGCAGATTGGTCAGCTCCCTCTGGCGCAGCACCTCAAACATGGGCATGCCTGCGGTGCCGCCCGGCTCGCCGTCGTCGCTGTAGCGGGCGGTCTCCGCCCGCTCGCCCACGGCATAGGCGTAACAGTTGTGGGTGGCGTCCCAATGCTTCCTGCGTATGGCCTCCAGATGCTCCAGCGCCGCCGCCTCGGTCTGCACCGGGAAGCAGTAGCCAATAAAGCGGGAGCGGTTGACGGTGAACTCGATCTCCGCCTCCCTCTCCACGGTCTTGTAGCTCTGGGCTGCCATGGCCTATTCCACGATAAAACGCTTGAACGCCTTCTTGCCCTTGCGCAGGATAACGCCCGCCCTGGCCTGCTCCTCAGTGAGCTCGGCGTTGGGGTCCTCCACCTTCTCGTCCTCCAGAAGGATACCGCCCCCTTCGATCAGCCTGCGGGCGTCCCCCTTGGACTTGGCCAGCGAGCAGGCCACCAGGGCGGCCACAATGCGCCGGTCCCCGGCAAAGGACGCCGCGTCCATGGTGACGGTGGGAATATTGGCGGAATCCTTCGCCCCGCCGAAGAGGGCCTCGGAGGCCTCGACGGCCTGCCTGGCCGCCTCCTCGCCGTGCACCTGCTTGGTGACCTCATAGGCCAGAACCTTCTTGGCCTCGTTGGCCTCGGCGTCGCGCAGGGCGCCCAGGCGGCGCACCTCGTCCATGGGCAGGAAGGTGAGCAGGCTGAGGCAGCGCTCCACATCCGCGTCGGCGATGTTGCGCCAGTACTGGTAGAATTCATAGGGGCTGGTCTTCTGGGCGTCCAGCCAGAGGGCGCCCTTGACCGTCTTGCCCATCTTGACGCCCTCGCTGGTGGTCAAAAGAGAGAAGGTCATGGCAAAAGCGGGCTGGCTCAGCTTGCGGCGGATGAGGTCCGCGCCCGCCAGGATGTTGCTCCACTGGTCGTCGCCGCCCAGCTCCAGCTTGGCCCCATATTTCTGGTGCAGTACATAGAAATCATAGGCCTGCATGAGCATGTAGTTGAACTCCATGAAGGTGAGTCCCCGCTCCAGGCGCTGCTTATAGCACTCGGCGGTCAGCATGCGGTTGACGGAGAAATGCACGCCCACCTCCCGCAGGAACTCCACATAGTTGAGGGAGAGCAGCCAGTCCGCGTTGTTGGCCATGATGGCATTCTCGCCGTCGAAGTTGATGAAACGGCTCATCTGAACGCGGAAGCACTCGGCGTTGTGGTCGATCTGCTCGCGGGTGAGCATGGAACGCATGTCCGACTTGCCGGAGGGGTCGCCGATCATGGTGGTGCCGCCCCCCAGCAGCGCAATGGGCCTGTGCCCATGCTGCTGCATATGGGCCATTGCCATGAGCTGGACAAAGTGGCCCACATGGAGACTGTCCGCCGTGGCGTCGAAGCCAATATAAAACGTGACGCTCTCCTTGCCCAGCATTTCGCGGATCTCCTCCTCATGGGAGGTCTGCTTCACAAAGCCGCGCTCCAGCAGAACATCATATACATTGCTCATCGTTGCCCGTTCTCCTTTGTATTTGTATGTTGTTTTTCAGGGTCTTTCTATCTTATCAAATTCAAGGTGCGCTGGCAAGTTTCCCCGCCCAAACTCAGGCCATCTGGGAGAACACCTCGCCGAGCACCCGCATGCCATGGTCGATCTCCTCCGGGGTACTGGCCGAGAAATTGAGGCGCAGGGTGTTCTTGCCGGACAGGTCGGCAAAGAAGTGTTCGCCGGGCACAAAAGCCACATCCCGTTCCACCGCCTTGGCAAAAGCCGCCCTGGCGTCCGTGCCCTGGGGCAGGGTGGCCCAGATGAACAGTCCGCCCTCAGGATGGGTCCAGGAGGTACCCTCCGGGAGATACTTGGCCATGGCGCAGAGCATATCCTCCATGCGCCCGGCATAGTTCCCGCAGCACTCCTCAATGTGGCCGGGCAGTTTGCCGCTGCGCAGGTAGGCGTCCACCACGGCCTGGGAGAGGTTGCTGGTGTGGGTGTCCATGCCCTGCTTGGCGATGTTCATCTTGGCCAGGATCTCCTTCGTGGTCATGGCATAGCCCACGCGCAGACCGGGGCTGATGATCTTGGAAAAGCTGTTGAGCAGCACGACATGCCCGTCCGTATCAAAACACTTGAGGGCCTTGGGGGCGGCGCCTGCATAGCGCAGCTCCCCATAGGGGTCGTCCTCAATGACGATCACGTCATATTTGCGGGCCAGCTCAGCCACCCTGGCCCTTCTCTCCTCCGGCATGGTCCTGCCGGTGGGATTCTGGAAGGTGGGGATGAGGTAGACCAGCTTGGGGTGACAGGTCCTGATTTTCTCCTCCAAGTCTTCCAATATCACGCCATTTTCATCCATCTCCACACCCACGGGCACCCCTTTATAGGTGCGGAAGGTCTGGAGCGCGCCCAAAAAAGTGGGATTCTCCACCAACACCACGTCCCCGGGATTGAGAAAAATCTTGGCCATCAGCTCGATACCCTGGCAGGAGCCGGTGAGCGTAATAATATCGGAGGGCTCGGCAGCGATTCCCTTCCCGTTCAGGCGTTGGGCAATGCTCTCAAGCAGCGCAGGCCAGCCTACCGTTGCGCCGTACTGCAAAACGGCCCCGCCCTGCTCAGCCATGAGCCTGGCCGTAATCTCGGCCACATCCTCCGTGGGGAAGGTCTCCTTGGCAGGCAGACCGCCCG
This sequence comes from Clostridia bacterium, assembly GCA_019421925.1. GTDB lineage: Bacteria > Bacillota > Clostridia > Christensenellales > CALWSW01 > JAHZEH01. The sequence goes on along the minus strand of JAHZEH010000125.1, from coordinate 895 downwards.
CGAAAGAGATCATGCCCGGTTTCCCCGCCATGGCGAGAATCTCCCGGATGGCGCTGCCGGTCAGCCCATCCATACGTTCTGCGAATTTAACCATAGTTCCGTACCTCCATACTACAAAGATTTCACTCATTCAAGCTGATTTTTATTATAGTACGAATTGCCCTTTCTGCACAGTCCGCCCGGAAACATTCCTTAATAAATAAGGCTGAAATTTCCTCTGCGTCCTCCTCTTTTCCCTTCCCTTTGCAACAAAAAAGGCCGCATGAAGCGGCCTTTGTGCAAACCGGGGAGCGTGGGAGGATTTAACCGTTTACTTTTTTAAGGGCAAAGCGGAGGGCTGCGCCCGCCAGGAGGGCGGAGACGGCCAGCACAAGGGCGATGCCGGCGGAGAAGTCGCCGGTCTCAGCGGGGACCTCCTCCTCCGTCTTCATCATTTCATCATAAAGAGGCCCGCTTCAATTGAAGCGGGCCTGTGCAAACTTAGGAACTCATGCGATCATCTGGAACCAATCTAAAACTTTTGCAGCAGTTTCAGATTAGTCGCGGACCTTCTTCATGACGAAAGCCAGAGCAGCGGCGGCAGCCAGAGCGGAGACAGCCAGCACGATGGCGACGTCAGAGGAGAAGTCGCCGGTCTCGGCGGGAACCTCGGGCTCCTCGTCAACGTCGGGTTCTTCCTCAACGTCGGGCTCTTCCTCGATCTCGGGCTCCTCGTCGGTGGGCTCGTCAACGATCTCGGAATCATCATCTTCGGGCTCGATCGGCACAACCTGGCCGCCGTTGTACTCAGCGGTGATGGTGGCCTGATAGGAACCGGCAACGGTGAAGTCCTTATCCTGCAGCTTGTAGGTGTTGGCGGCGGAGAAGCCAAAGTCGCTCATGAAGGTCTCGAAGG
>JAHZEH010000124.1:964-6050 GCA_019421925.1 Clostridia bacterium | reverse complement strand
GAGCGGCTGCGCCCTGTTCGGCACCATGAAACTCACCACCATTCGCCCTGCGGATATCGCCCGCATAACGGTCAGAGAACTGACAACCGGCGTTACCGTGGAGGCGCCCAACGAGGCGATACCCTCTTCCACCGTGGAGCGTCTGGTCCTCCAACTGGAAGAACCTTACGCCACAGCGGGAGAATGCGCCGGCGGCGACGGCCATCTCTATGAGGCCACCCTCTACCGCTGCGACGGCGAGATGGAGCTCAAGCTCCTGATCTGTGAGGACGGCTCAGCCTGCGTCAATGGGGTCCACCGCGTCCCCACCGGGAAGGCGGACTCCCCCATTCAGGTCGCCCAATGGCGCGGTCTTTTCTCCCCCGCCCCGGATGTTGGGCCACAGGCAACGCCGCCCGCAGCACCGGCCGGAAGCGCCGGTCCCGGACAGACGGCCCCAGCGCCCTCTTCCGCCAATCCGGACAGGAAGGCCGTTGATCTCTCCGGGCTGGGCGGCTTTGCGAACGGGGAGACCACCCTGCTCGCCAATACGCCCGCAGGCGGCCTCTATTCCTCTGTCCTTCGGGGGAGGCCCAATGCACCGGCGTCTATCTGCTGGGCCCCGAAAAGGCCTCTCTCCTCTATGAACGGGAGGAGATCTGGAGCTTTGAGGCAGCCCAGCCCACGCTGAACTATCCCCATATCCTTTTCACAGGCAATCAGGAATACATGAATGGAGATTCCCCCTGGGACAAATATGCAAACGCAGTCTTTATCTTTCGCACAGAGAATCCCCTTTTCACCTGCTATCTGGAGAAGCCCTGCAGCAATATCGTCATGCTTCCCCCTCCGAGGACTATGCCGGCCTTTTCTGGTTTCTGTGGGGGGGCGGCCCGGAGGGGGACTTGCTCATGCCCTTCAATCTCATGACCGGCAAACAGGAGACCGGCCTCATCTGCCGCGTCGAGGAGGAGAGCTTTTTTTCCGGGCTTGGGGACTGGGGAACCCATATCCTGGCCGAGCTGGTCACCTTCCCCGGGGAGCCTGATATGATTGAGCTCATCCGGACCATCTATAACGAAGGGAGCGGCGAAACCTATCGGTACGCCTACGGATACTCCGTCTCCGGCCAGGAGTTCTGGGTCCCTTATGGTGAAGCGCACTGATTCCCGCCTGCGATAGCAAAAGCCCGCATTCCTTGGGAATGCAGGCTTTTTTATGGAAAAATTGCCTATTCGAACACCACGATCGCCTCGCTGTTTTTGATGCGCAGCGCGGCCGTCTCAAGGATACGGAACACGTGGTTGAAGTCCTTAAGCTCGAGATATCCCACACCGAGGTCGGCGCCCAGCGCCAGGTCCATATACTGGGGCTCAGCACAGACCAGCACAGCCCTGCCTGCGCCCAACACAGGGGCGCGGAACAGGCGGCCGTCCACCAGCTTGGAGATGCGGTCAATCTCCATGACCCCCATGGAGGGCTGGATGCGCTGCAGCTCCACATAGACGTCCGGGCTGACCACCAGGGAGTAGGAACCCAGCACGCCCTTCTCGGAGAAGGTCATCACGCCCTTGGCCACATCGGCAAAGGCATTTTCACCCTGCTTCCAATCGCCCTTGGCGATCTTGCACGCGCCGCTGGCATTCATCAGTCCCGCCATGCCGAGCTTGGCGTTGCCCCAGAAGATCAGCTCATCCTCCTTGCGGGCGTTCCTCTGGGCCGCCGCGGCGGCTGCAGAAAAGTCATAGGGGAAGCCGTTCTTCTCGCTGGACTCCAAATCCCTCCACAGGAGGGTGAAATCCTCAAAGAGCTGGGGCAGCTCCACCACGCGCCGGCCGGTGATATAGCCCATACCGTCCTCCAGCTTCTCGGACTTGGCGACGCTGTCCACCGTAACGCTGTTCGCGCCCGCGCCCAGGGGGCCAAACAGATGCAAAAACCTGCGGCCTACCAGTTGTTTTTTTGCCGCGGCAATTACCGCACTATCCAATTCACCCCAGAATTCCTGGGAAAACGGGGCGCTCTCCCTTGCCAGATAATCCATATGACACGCTCCCTTCTTCTTTTGCCTATTTGCTACTTCTCACCCAACAGGCTGCCAACGGTGCTGCCCGACGGTTGTTTCTTCTGGGGGATGCCCAGCTCCTCCAGCATCTCTTTGACCTCCTGTTCTCCGGAGAGGAAATGGTCAGTCTCAGAGGGGTCCAGATGGCGCATGAGCGTGATCAATTCACCCACATGTGCCTTCTCCTCATCCCGGATTTCGGAGAGGACGCTCTTGGCGAGCACGTCGTCCGTGGCAAGGATATGGGCCTCATAAACATAGATGGCCTCCAGCTCGCCCGCAATATCCAGCCGAATTGCCTGCATAAGTTCTTCATTTGTCAGCTTTCTGTTCACATTCCCCTGAAAAGGATTCGCAAAGTTCGGCATGTTTTGTTCTCCTTTATTTATTTTTTGTACATTGTTAACCAAAGTTAACACTATGTATATCCAATTATATCCTGCTTCCCTCGTTTTTTCAAGCTCTGTTTTCCTTTTTTACGGCAAAAGCGCACCCACCATCAATACGATGCCAGTCGCTGCCAAAGTAGGGAGTTTCCTTCTCAAAACATGCAGACACAGTCCCACGCAAGTCCTCCCCCTCTCCAAATTTTACACCAGGAGCTTCTCAGGAAAAGCAGCTCCTGCCCGGCCAGCGCGCGGAACCGTTCAGCTCCTCCTCAATGCGCAGCAGGCGATTATACTTCGCCACACGCTCGCTCCGGCTGGGCGCACCCGTCTTGATCTGCCCGGCGTTCAGGGCAACCGCCAGATCGGCGATGGTAGTATCCTCCGTCTCCCCCGAGCGATGGGAGACAATAGCGGTGTATCCCGCCTTTTTCGCCATGCGGATGGCGTCCATGGTCTCGCTGAGCGTGCCGATCTGGTTGAGTTTGATGAGGATGGAGTTGCCGCAGCCCATCTGGATACCCCGGGCGAGCCGCTTGGTGTTGGTTACGAAGAAGTCGTCTCCCACAAGCTGCACGCCATGCCCCAACTCCAGCGTCAGTTTTTTCCACCCATCCCAGTCCTCTTCGTCCAGGGCGTCCTCAATGGAACGGATGGGATATTTGCCGCACAGCTTTTTCCAGTGGCCAATCAACTCCTCCGTGGAATAGGCACGCTTGGACTTGGGCAGGAAGTACCCCTTTTCCGCCTTCCATTCGCTGGAGGCCGCATCCATGGCCAGCACAAAGTCCTCGCCCGGACGGTAGCCCGCCTGTTCAATGGCCTCCAGCAGGCAGGTGATAGCCTGCTCATCGCTCTCCAGGTTGGGGGCGTAGCCCCCCTCGTCGCCCACGCCCGTAGCATGGCCGCCCGCCTTCAGGATGGATCCCAGCTTGTGGAATACCTCCACGCCCCAGCGCAGCCCCTCCCGGTAAGAAGGCGCACCCACCGGCATAATCATAAACTCCTGAACATCAACATTGTTGGAGGCATGGGCGCCGCCGTTGAGGATATTCATCATGGGTACAGGCAGCGTATCGGCGCTCACCCCCCCCAGGAACCGATAGAGGGGGATGCCAACAGCAGCTGCACCCGCCTTGGCGCAGGCCAGGGAAACCGCAAGAATGGCGTTGGCTCCCAACCTGGATTTGTCCTCCGTTCCGTCCAGCTCTATCATGGCCTGATCAATCTGCCGGATCTGCAATCCATCCATACCCACAAGCCGCTCCCGAATCTCGGTGTTGATGTGGTTAACCGCTTTCTGTACCCCTTTCCCGCCGAAGCGCGCGCCCCCATCCCGCAGCTCCAGCGCCTCGAACTGGCCGGTGGATGCTCCGCTGGGCACAGAAGCCCTCCCGGTCGCACCGCCCTGCAATTGCACGACCGCCTCCACCGTGGGGTTGCCGCGGGAATCGATGATTTCCCGTCCAAGAACATTTTCAATGGCGTGTTTCATTTAAATACCTCCGGAGTGCCCCTAAAGTTAGTTTTGTCTAACCAATTTGACTTCATTATACTTTCTCCTGTCTCTGCTGTCAAGCGGCGCAAGCCGCTGCCTTGCTTTTTATTATAGTCCTCTTTGGCCCCTCTCTTGCAAAAATCGGCAGGGGCAACTCAGAACCCTTCTTGAGAAAAATCCCGGGAACAGCGCGTGCGGGCCGCGCAAAAAAGGAGCGGACCCCAAGGAGATGCTATGGCCTCCTTCCGCATGAAGTGCGAGACGCAGTCCCAAAGACGGAGAACCTTGAAAACCACACCTGTTCCTGTCCGCTGAAGGCATTTTCACAAGCATTTGTCATGTGTTCAACCTATCCCCCTGCCTCCCTCTGTGTTGCATTCCCCCATTTTCTTGTAGTATGATGACCTCATGTCCGACAGAAGGGGATTCACGCTATTAAACGTCCCTGTTTGCCGGCCTCTCTGGCAGAGGGATGAACAAAGGTGGATGGATCAATTCCATGGCATCTCCGCCCCTGAAGGTCACCGATCGCAATGAGACCGCCGGGCAACCGGCCCGGGGACTGTTTTGAGCGGGCGCCCCCCTGCCGTTGATTCAGCTTCGGGCGCCTCCAACCCTTTGAACAGCGTATTGGACGCGGCTGAGGGCTGACAACCGGCGATCATCCATCTGTGCGTATACCCGCAGTTTCCTAAAACCGCGGACTCTTTATTTTTTCTTTGTACTGCGCAAAAGGAGGACTCAACCATGAAGCGATACAAGGTCAAGGAGCTTGCGGCCATCGCAGGCGTCACTCCCCAGACCCTGCGCCGGTATGATGAGCTCGGCATTATCCACCCTGTCCGGGACGACGAGAACCAGTACAGGCTCTATCAGCTCTCCGACCTAACCCTGCTCATCCGCCTGAGAAGCCTGCGCAATTATGGATTCAGCCTGTCTGAAACCTGCGGCGTATACCGCTGCGAGCTGGATGAAGCCATGGGTACTTATGACAAGCATGTGGAGCGGACGCAGCAGGAGATCCTCCGGCTGCAGCAGCAGCTCATTCTGGCTAAAGCACAGCGGGAGCGTCTGGAGGACTGGAAAAAGCTGAGTCAGGTCCCCTTTGAACTGCGCCAGAGGCCGGAGTGCGTCGTCTCCTTCTACCGCTCCTCCCAT
>JAHZEH010000124.1:0-954 GCA_019421925.1 Clostridia bacterium | reverse complement strand
CGAGGACAGTGTGCTGCTCCAGCGGATGAACGCCGTACTGCCCCATATGCCCCCCATGCGCTCCTGCGGGGTCCGCAAAAAGGAATCCTTTCTGGCGCACTCCCCCGAGTACTACCTGGGCCTATACGCCTATACCCACGAGGTCCCCTCCCTCGTCCAGCAGAAGCAGGTGGAACTCCTGACGCTGCCCGCCTGCCTCTGCATGGTTGTCGCCCTGGAAGGCAAGGGCACCATGCTCTACCCCAGCCCGGACGACCCGAGCAAGACGCAGGGCGAATACAACCTGGAATATATGCATAAACTGCTGCACCGTCACGGCTTTCAGTTGGCGGGGGATACCCTGACCGAAGTGCTGCATATGTGCCAGCTCCCCCAGGACGACGCCGTCCCCCATGAACACAATTTCCACCACTATCAAATCGCCTGGATCCCCGTACAATAATTCCAAGCCGCGCTTGACATTAACACGGTGATAACCTTTATCCTGATTGGTAGCGAAAAATCTTTCGCAGTATCATGGAGAAGGAGGAAACAAATTGTTGAAAGTCAAGCGAAGTTTCTGGTGTGTCCTGCTCTGTCTGGCGTTGGCGCTGAGCGCCTGTGCGCCCGCCGTCCAGGAGAATGCCCCCACTCCCTCTGCGGCCGCTCCCGCACAGGGGACCCCCGCGCTGCCGTCTCCGGCGGCTGCCCCTCAGTATACGCCGGGTTCCTATACCAGCACCGCGCTGGGCCGCAACGACGACGTCACCGTAGAATGCGTTTTTACGGAGAATGCCATTGCGTCCATTGAGGTGCTCTTCCACGCGGAGACGGCGGGAGTAGGCAACATCCCCATGGAGCAGCTCCCCGCACAAATCGTTGAAAACCAGTCCCTGGGCGTGGACATCGTTACCGGCGCAACGCTCAGCTCCTATGCGCTGCTCAACGCCGTCAAGGACTGCGTGGAGCAGGCCG
>JAHZEH010000123.1:1450-6086 GCA_019421925.1 Clostridia bacterium | reverse complement strand
TCCCGGCTTGCCGCCCGGCCCTTTGCTGCGGTCTCCCGAAACAGGACCGCCAATTTTTCGAGCCCGAGCATAGCCCCAATCTTCGGCAAGTCATCAAATACGCAGCCGGGAGCGGTCTGCAGTGGTTTCCAGGCGCGCGTATGTCTTTCCCCCGGGAAGCCCGCAGCGCAGTAAAAGAGCCCGGATCAGCCTCTTGAGGCGTGTTGCCCCTTATCCACTGAGGGCATCAAATATGTTAGGAGGTCTATCCCTCAGATGAGCAGTTGCGATGAATCCAAGTGCGGCACGCTGCCTGAATGCGAAGGCTGCGGCCAAAACAAAAACGCCCACAAGGACCCCAAAGAGGAGCGCACCAAGCAGGACATCAAAAAGGTGTTCGCTGTGGTCTCCGGCAAGGGGGGCGTCGGCAAATCCTCCGTCACCTCCCTGCTGGCCAGCGCTATGCGGCGCCGCGGCCACGCCGTGGGCGTGCTGGACGCCGATATCACCGGTCCCTCCATCCCCCGCATGTTCGGCATCAAGGATCCCATTCTGGGCAACGGGGAGAAAATGCTCCCTCCCCGTTCCATCACCGGCATCCCGGTCATGAGCATCAACCTCATGCTGGATGACGAGGACGCCCCCGTCCTGTGGCGCGGCCCCATCCTCGGCGGTGTGGTGCAGCAGTTCTGGGACGATGTGGCATGGGACAAGCTGGACGCCATGTTTATCGACATGCCTCCGGGGACGGGCGACATCCCCCTGACCGTATTCCAGTCCCTGCCCATTGACGGCATCATCGTCGTCACCACCCCCCAGGACCTGGTGGGCATGATCGTGCGCAAGGCTGTCAATATGGCCAACGCCATGAATATCCCGGTCATCGGTCTGGTGGAAAACATGGCCTACGCCACCTGCCCGGACTGCGACCGCAAGCTCTATATCTTCGGCCAGAGCCATCTTCAGGAGCAGGCGGAAAAACTGGGCCTGCCCGTTCTGGCCAGCCTGCCCATCCATCCGGAGACGGCGGCGCTGTGCGATGAGGGCAAGATCGAGCTGGCCGACGTGCCGGAGATCGAGCCCGCTGTGGACGCCCTGGAAAAAATCCTGGAGCAGTAGGCGGCAGGTGAAAAGAAGGCCCCGGCGGCACAGCCCCGGATCAGTCGATCCAGAACCCCTTTCGGGGATATCAGGGGGACGCAGGTCTCCCTGATTTTTTCGTACTTCAGAGGTTCCGGTCCCCGCAGACGGGGGCGCCGTCAAAACAGACCGGCGCACCCTGTCTGCATAAAAGGCCCGGCGGTGTTGCCGCCGGGCCTTTTTGCGTTCAGTTCATCAGCATGCTCTCCACCAGTTCCGCCGCGCAGCGCACATATTCCTTGCAGGGGCGCTTGGCATAAAAACCGCTGTCCCGCACGGAGGGCACCGGATTGCCGTCCCCGCCAATCCCCAGCAGCTCATGACAGACAATGGAGCCGTTCTGTTCCCGGAACTTGGCGGCCAGCTCCTGCACCGCCCGGTATGTCACAGCGCGGGTCTGTACATCCTTATCGGTCGCGGAGCCGTAGCGCAAACCGGCGAGAATAAACATGGCGCTGCAGGTTCCGCACACCTCCCGCAGCCGTCCCATGCCGCCCCCCAAACCCGCCGTCAGGCGCATCCCCGTCTCAAAGTCTATGCCAAACTCCCCGCAAAAAGCGCCCATTACGGCCTGGCAGCAATTATAGCCCTCCTGAAAAAGGGCCATTGCCCGTTCTACCCGTTCGCTCATCTCAAAAACCTACTTTTTTCTTAAGGATTCTGACATTATTGTAACCTGCTTGATCTATTTGCGCAAATACAATATGATAGAGAATATGAAATCGCCATAAATGTAAGGAGTCTCGCCATGCTTTTGCACAATAACTGCATCGCTTGTATGATGAAACAGGTCCTCATGGTCATGGGCAGCAACGACATTCCCCCCGAGCGGCAGGTGGAGATCATGCGTGGAATGATCGGACCCCTGATGGAGCTCCCAGCCGGAATCAACCCCAGCGACGCCATGAGCTCCATGGTGAATTATGCCGTTGAACAGATGGGCGGCGGGGATTTCTACCTGGCCGATAAGCGGGCCCAGAATGCCCAGGCTCTGGAGCTTGTCCCTCTGGTGAACGAGCTGATCGACCAGGAGGAGGACAGGCTGTACGGCGCGCTGAAGGCGGCGGCCGCAGGCAATATTATCGACATGACTTTCGGGACGGAGTTCGACGTGGAGGGCAGCCTGCGCAGATGTATGCAGGAGGGCTTCTCCGTCATGGATTACGATCTGTTCACCGAAAAACTGCACGCCTGCGATTCCCTGGTCTATCTTCTCGACAATGCCGGCGAGATCGTCTTTGACCGCCTGCTGATGGAGCGCATCCAGGACTGGCGCACCTCCAGGGGACTCCCCCCCATTGAGATCACCGCCGTGGTCAAGGGCGGCCCCGCCCTCAACGACGCCCTGATGGAGGACGCCCAGTTCGCCGGTCTGCCCGGGCTCTGCCATGTGGTCTCCACAGGCATCAACTACCTGGGCGTCCCTGTGCCTCTCGCCCGGCCCGAGATCGGCGAGCTGCTCGAGCGCGCCCCCCTCATCATCGCCAAGGGCCAGGGCAACTATGAAACCCTGGAGGGGGAACACGGGCTCTGCGGCAAATTGTTCCATCTGCTCAAGGTCAAATGCGTCCACGTGGAAAACCTCATCGGCGCACCGATGGGCAGCGTCATTTTCCAGTTGAAGCGGTGATCCCCGGGGCAAACAGGCCCTTCTCCCAGGCGTCCATGGCCCGCAGGGCGATACGGCGCACATTCTCGTAGGTCGGCAGGCATTCGATGTCCCCCCGGGCGAACCACCCGATCCCGTCCGACTCCCGGCTCTGGATGAGCGTCTGTCCCTCCGGCACATGGCAGAGATATACAAAATCCAGGTGGAAGTGCTCCCCCCTCCCGCCAATATCCTCCCGCAGGAGATACCAGGGGTTATGCAGGACCGAGGCGATCCCGTCCTCCACCGTGTAGTCCTCCCCGTTGGGCAGGAACTGCGCGCGCACGCCCGTCTCCTCCCGGATTTCGCGCAGGGCCGCCTCGTCGGGCAGCTCCCCCTGTTCCACGTGGCCGCCGGGGAAAAGCCAAACCCCGAGTTTTTTGTGGTGCAGCATCAAAATTCTTCCCTCTGGCGAAAATGGGATTGCGGTGGCTGTGCTGTGCAGTTGCATGGTCTTCTCCTTGTTTTGCTCAGATTATCAAGATTATACATCTTCTCTCTGCACGGAACAAAGGGTTGTAAGCAAATTACACTTGCACTTTTACGAGGATTCGCTATGATATTAATGTCTGCCGCAAAACTATGGAGGTTCATTTCAATCCTATGAAGAAATTTCTGAAAAAGCAATGGCTCAATATTCTGGGCCTGAGCGTATCCGTTTTCATACTCGTCTATTTCTGTGCCACAAACGGCATCGGCGCCCTGGTGCAGTGCTTCACCAGTCTCAACACCATCTGGCTCGTGGCCGCGCTGGCCTGCCTGGTGTTCTACTGGCTCTTTGAGGCGGGTTCCCTCCATGTGCTCATTCGCTATATCTACCCCAAAATGACCTTTCCCCACTCCTTCCGCCTCTCCATGATCGGCCTGTTTTACAGCGCTCTGACTCCCTTCTCCACAGGCGGCCAGCCCATGGAGCTCTATGAGATGACCAGCAAATACGGGATGAACGGCGCATACTCCTGCTCCATCCTCACCCGCAAGGCCATCGTCTTCCAGTCGGTCGCCACACTGGCCGGCGTGCTGGCTTTCATCTTCGGCTATGGTTTCTTCCGCACCAACGTGCCCCAGTTCTCCTTTATCACCATCATTGGCCTGGCTCTCAACCTGGCCTTCCTGGGGGCGCTCATCGTGCTCTCCCGCAGCAGCAGGCTCACGCACAGGTTCTGCGGCTGGATTGTGCCGCTGCTGGCCAAATGCCGCATCATCAAGGATCCCGAGAAGACACTGGCCAAGGTGGACGCCCAGCTCAGGATTTACCACGACAGCAGCGCCCTGTTCAGCCGGGCCAGCAAGGTCAAGACTGTCTCCTCCTTCTATGCGGTTATAGAGTTCGCTTTCTATTTTCTCATCCCCTACTGCATTTACCGGAGCTTTGGCCTCGTGGGCGCGCAGCTCTTTATGATGGTCTGCGCCGCGGCCTATGTGACCATGATCTCCGCGTTCATTCCCCTGCCTGGCGGCTCGGGCGGCGCGGAGGGCAGTTTCTATATGCTCTTTGTGCTGTTCTTCACCTCGGGCACCATTGCCCCCGCCATGCTCCTGTGGCGCTTTATCACCTATTACTCCTGCATCATCGCGGGCAGTGTGGTTATCTCCACCTGCAACAAGAGAACCAAGAAGATGACCGTATAGGCGCAGGGTATGCCCGGAGAGCTTTTGATAGAGTTCCCCCCGGCTCCCTCTAAACCTCTGTACAGAGACTGGGGCGGGATAATTCCCGCCCCAGTCTCTTTGTCTGTGAATATCTGCCCCAAGGAAAAAGGATTAACCCTTAACTTGCCGAAAAATGTGGTGTAGGTTCAGCATTTATTCGACAGATTGAATCAGATTATAAAATCCCCAGTCTTCCGGTTTTCATTTCGATTTGCA
>JAHZEH010000123.1:0-1440 GCA_019421925.1 Clostridia bacterium | reverse complement strand
TTTGTTGAAGGAGGAGTTCTCAACTCCCAAGAAGAAAATACGGATGACAGGGACAAAGCCAACCAGACCAAGCAACATAATCAGGGCCGCTCCAAATGGAGCGGCCCTGTCTGTCAAGAAACCGCAGAACCCCCGAATACCAATCCTATGCCATAATGCACTTCAGCATGAAAAAAGAGCGTATCATCCGGGATGATACGCTCTTTTCTCTGTGTTTGGTCAGTCGGAGAGCTGGCTGCGCCCGTTCTCCGTCCTGTAGATGCTCACGTCCTCAATAGGCATGGGGTATTTCCCGTCGAAGCAAGCGGAGCACAGGCCCTGTCCGCCCGGATGGACGGCCTCTTTGAGGCCCTCAATGGTCAGATAGGCCAGGGAGTCCGCGCCGATCATCTTGCAGACCGTGCTCACCGCATTTTGGGCCGAGATGAGCTGGCTGGCCGTGGGCGTGTTGATGCCGAAGTGGCAGGGGCAGAGCACAGGCGGCGACGCGATGCGCATATGCACCTCTTTGGCGCCCGCTTGGCGGAGCATGTCCACGATGCGCAGGCTGTTGGTGCCGCGCACGATGGAGTCGTCCACCAGGACGATCCTTTTTCCCTCCACCTGCTCGCGGACCACAGAGAGCTTCATCAGCACGCTGCGCTCCCTCGACCTCTGGCCGGGCTGGATGAAGGTCCTGCCGGAGTAGGGGTTTTTGATGAGCGCCTGCCCAAACTGGATACCGCTGGCCCGGGCATAGCCCAGTGCCGCCGGGATGGCGGAATCGGGCACGCCCGCCACCAGGTCGGCCTCCACGGGGGCCACGCCTGCCAGGGCCTCACCCGAACGGATCCGGGAGCCATAGACTCCCGAGCCGTCGATGACGCTGTCGCTGCGGGCAAAATAGACGTATTCAAACACGCACATGCTGCGCGTCTTCTTTGGGGGTGTCTGGATCGAATGGAGGCCCTTGTCGTCGATAATGACGATCTCGCCGGGCAGGACGTCCCGCACCAGCTCCGCGCCCACCGCGCCAAAGGCGCAGGACTCGGAGGCCAGCAGATAGCTGTTGCCCAGCTTGCCGATGGACAGAGGCCGGATGCCCCAGGGGTCGCGCATGCCATAGAGTTTGTCCTTCATCATCAGGACGATGGCATAGGAGCCGCGCACCTGGCGCATCATGCTCTCAATGCCCCATTCCACCGTGGTGCCCCGGGACTCCCGGGCGATCAGGTGCAGAAAAATCTCGGTATCCACATGGGTCTGGAGCAGATGGCCCTGGGCCTGGAGCTCCTCGCGCACCGAACCGCTGTTGACCACGTGTCCGTTGTGGGCCAGGGCCATAAAGCCGTCGTGGCCGTGCATGACCAGGGGCTGTGTGTTGATGACCGTGTGGGCCCTGGAGCTGGTGGCATAGCGGATGTGGCCGATGGCGATTTTCTTCTTATTGAACGCCTCGAT
>JAHZEH010000122.1 GCA_019421925.1 Clostridia bacterium | reverse complement strand
GCGATCACAAGCGGCATCTGGAGGAAGTTCTCTGCGAGCTTGCGCCCACCGTTTTTTTCTCCGAGGAACCGGGCCGCAGGATGTCCTCCACCCAGATCCGCCGCAGGGTGACCCAGGAATTGCCCATCACCGGGATGGTTCCGGAGAGGGTGGAGGAGTATATTGGGGAGAAAGGGCTATACCGGGACTGCGGCATGGATTTTGAATCGGCGCGGGAGAAACTGCGCACCATGCTCAAGCCCAAGCGGTTCCTTCACACCAGCCTGGTGGTCTCCACAGCGGACTCTCTCTCCAGGGAGTACGGTGTCAACCGTATGGAGGCGCGCTGGGCGGCTTTGCTCCACGACTGCGCCAAGGATTTCGGCAAGGATGAGCAGGTGGCTCTCTGCGGGAGTCTGGGCATTGCGCTTGACGACGTTATGCTCCTGGCCCCCGAGCTCATCCACGGCCCCCTGGGCGCGGAGATTGCAAAGAGCGAATTCGTCATGGAGGACGAGGCTGTCCTGGAGGCCATTCGGTACCATACGCTGGCCAGTCCCGGTATGACGGCGCTGGACAAGGTGGTGCATCTGGCGGACGCCATCGAGCCGGGCCGCAGCTATGACGGCGTGGAGGCGCTCCGGGCTCTGGCCTATCAGGACCTGGACCGGGCGCTGGTGCTCGCCATCGAGTCCACCATCCAATATCTGTTTAAAAAAGGCGGCTTCCTGCATCCCAGAGGCATTGAAGCGCGCAACGAACTGCTGGTAAAAATCCAGCAAAGCAAACCAAAGGAGGAGAAACATTGACAAAAACAACCAGAGAATACGTCGAGGAGATCTGCGCTCTGCTCTATGAAAAGAAGGCGCAGGAGATCGTGACCATCAACATCGGGGACAAAACCATTATTGCGGATTATTTCGTCATTTGCAGCGGACGCTCCAACACCCAGGTCAAGGCCCTCAGCGACGAGCTGGAAGTCAAGATGGGGGAGAGGGGACTCACGCCCCGCCGCATTGAGGGATACCGCGAGGGACGTTGGGTCGTGCAGGACTACGGCGATATTCTGGTACATATCTTCCATCCGGAGGAGCGCAGTTATTACAATATGGAACGCCTGTGGCGAGACGAGGACAATGCCCGCGACTACAGCGCCGAGATGGACGCGAAGGAGAGGGCATAGACCGGCGCCTTTTATCCAAATAAAATCAGATTATGAAGAAGAGCCCTCTCCTTGCGGAGAGGGCTCTTCTTTTGCCTCAGCTCAGGCTGCTGCTTTCAGCCTTGCGCCGGAGGGCCTCAGGCGGTCGATCACCTTCCAGAGCAGGACGGCGGCCAGGATGCAGATGGCGAAGTCGGGCAGGAGGTACCCGGCCTGATAGCCCAGGGAATAGGCCCAGACGCTTTGGCCGGGGGCGGCATACTCCCCGAAGAAGATGGCGCCTGAAACAAAATGGCAAATGAAACGGGCGATGCAGGCCACGACAGTGCCCACCAGCAGGTTCCTGCGGAAGAGGCCGGCAAGGGACAGAAGGCCGAAGGCCAGGATGTAGTCGAGAAGAATCTGGGCGGGATGGACAAAATAGGCGTCCTGGATCATTTGGAGGACGGCATAGGCCAGGCCGACGATTGCGCCCTTGCCTGCGCCGTACCAATAAGCATAGGCGATGATGGGCAGCATGGAGGCAGGGGTGATAGAACCGCCCTGGGGCATGCGGAAGAAGCGCAGATAGCTGAGCACAAAGGCAAGAGAGACGCACATGGCGCCGTAGACCAGCGCCTGGGTGTCAAAACCCTTGGCGGGCGCTGCGGGCGCTGAATTTTTTTTGCGGACCAGCAGCACAATGACAGCGGCCAGCACGAGAGCCATGACGCCAAAGAGAATCCACTCTTTTGCGTCCATCTCGGCAAAATTGGAGAAGAGCGAGAATGACATGAGTTCCACCTCATCGAAAAAGATTCAACCAAATGCCGGGCCGCTTGCATAAAAACATCCCGCATGCAGAAGCGTGCGGGACGAAAGAACATACCGAAGATTGCTGGGTATGACCGCTTCCCTACGTTAGCATGAACTAGACAGGTTCTAAGGGTCCGCATTTCTACGATCTCAGCCCAAACTGGACACCCCTAGCGGCTTGTGTATTTGATTGTGAACAAAGTGTAACAGGTTCTTCAGCCGTTGTCAACTACAGAGATTTTGGAATGCGGGGGGCGTACTGGACGGCCTCCTCCTCCGGCTCCAGCTCCTTGATGAGCAGGGCGCGCACATAGCCCCTATCCACGGCGGTGGAGTCGATATAGAAGCCGTTGCCGTAATAGAAGCGGATAAGGCTGGACATTTTTGCGCTCGTGTGCAGGGCGATAGCCGACACCTTTTTGTCTTTGCAGTAGGACACGACGGCCCTGATGAGCGCGCCGCCGATGCCGCAGCTCTGGGCGGCCAGCTTGACCCCGAAGCGGGAGATATAGGCCATGCCGCCCTCCAGAAACTGGCAGCGGATGGAGCCCACGGACACGCCGTCCAATTGACCGATGAGGACGATCTTCCCGGCCATATCCCTGCGGATGGTGTCCGCGTCCTCTTTGAGGGCCTTGACCTTCTCGGGCATGCCCAGGTCAAAGGCGTACTTGGCGAAGGCCTCCTGGGTGATCTCCAGTATATCCGGGATATCCGACTCAAAAGCGGGCCGGATCAGTATCTCCTTCATGCCTCCTCCTTGCCCATGAGCAGGGCCATGACGCCCTTCTGGGCATGCAGGCGGTTTTCCGCCTCGTCAAAGATGACGGAATGGGGGCCGTCGATGACCTCGGGGAGCACCTCCTCGCCCCGGTGGGCGGGCAGGCAATGCATGTAGATATAGTCGGGTTTGGCGCGGCCCTCCAGCAGGCTGTTGCTGGCGCAGTATTTGCCGGCGAACACCTTCATACGCTCCAGCGCCTCCTCCTCCTGGCCCATGGAGGCCCAGACGTCGGAGTAGATGCAGTCTGCGTTTTCCACTGCCTCTCTGGGGTCGTCGGTGATGGTGACGGTGCAGCCTGTCTGGACAGCGTTCTCCCTGGCCCAGGCCACGAAACGGGGATCGGGCTGGTAGGAGGAGGGGCAGGCGACAGCCACGTCCATCCCCAGCTTGGTGCAGCCCACCAACAGGGAGTTGGCCATGTTGTTGCCGTCGCCCACATAGGCCAGCTTGCCCGCAAAGCTCCCCCTGTGCTCATAGTAGGTCAGGAGATCGGCCAGCACCTGGCAGGGGTGACAGTCGTCGGTCAGGCCGTTGATGACGGGCAGGCCGGAATGTTTGGCCAATCCCTCCACATCACTCTGTTTGAAGGTTCGGATCATAATGCCGTCCACCATGCGGCCCAGCACCTTGGCGGTGTCCTCAATGGGCTCACCCCGTCCAAGCTGGATGTCGTGGGAGGAGAGGAACATGCCCCGGCCGCCCAGTTGATAGATGCCTGTCTCAAAGGAGACGCGGGTGCGGGTGGAGGACTTGGTAAAGATCATGGCCAGCATCTGGTCCTTGCACAGAGGGAGACGCACCCCCGCCTTGAGCTGGGTTTTGAGCTTTAAAGAGGTGGAGAGAACCTGGAGAATCTCATCCTTGCTGTAGTCCTGGAGGGTCAGGAGATGTTTCTGGGTGAAGGGGCCCTCGGCTTTGTAGTTGAGCAGATCCATGGGGTTTATCCTCGCTTTCCGTTTTTCAGGCAAGTATTTCCTGGAGCAGGGGGACAATGCTGAGCAGTTCGCTCTCGTGCATGACGAGCGGGGGGAGCAGGCGCAGCGTGGTGCCGCCCGCCGTGCCGACGATGACACCCCTGTCCCGCAGGAGGGCGCTCACCTTTTTGACAGGGTGGTTTTTGTCCAGCTCAATGCCAATCATCAGGCCTGCGCCCCGCACGTCCAGAATGGCCGGGCAGTTCTTTGCCAGCCTCCGGAGGGCGTTCATGAGGGCCTCGCCCTTCCGGGCGACAGAGGCGAGAAGTTCCGGGCGGTTGATCCTGGAGAGGGCATAGATGCCGGCGGAGCAGCTGAGGGGATTGCCGCCGAAGGTGGTGCCGTGGTCGCCCGGCTCAAAAGCGGCGCAAAACTCTTTGCACAGCAGCGCGCCGATGGGCAGGCCATTGCCAAGAGCCTTGGCGCTGGTGAAGATATCCGGTTCCACGCCGTAATGCTGATGGGCAAAGAGGCTGCCCGTGCGGCCCATGCCGGTCTGAACCTCATCCATGATGAGAAGCACGCCTTTTTCGTCGCACAGCGCCCGCAGCGCGGAGAGGTATTCCCTGCCGCCCGGGATCACGCCGCCCTCACCCTGGATACACTCGACCAGCACTGCGCAGGTCCTCTCGGTCATGGCCTGCTCCACGGCCTTCGCATCGCCGTAGGGCACGTTGATGAAACCGGCGGGCATGGGCGAGAAGGGAGCCCGGTATTTGTCCTGTCCGGTGGCGGCCAGGGCGCCCAGGGTTCTGCCATGGAAGGAGTTGAGGGTGGAGATGATCTCGTAGCGGTCCACGCCCTGTTTGCGGAAGTATTTGCGGGCCAGCTTGATGGCCCCCTCATTTGCCTCCGAACCTGTGCTGCCAAAGAATACCCGGTCGGCGCAGGTGGCCTCGCACAGCATCCGGGCCAGTTCGGCCTGCTGCTCAATATAGAAATAGTTGGAGCAGTGGGCGATCTGAGCGGCCTGCCTGCCGATAACGGAGGCGAACTCCTCATCCCCGTAGCCCAGGGCATTGACGGCAATCCCCCCCAGGAAGTCGAGATAACTCCTGCCGTCCTGGTCAAAGAGCGTGCTGCCCTGGCCGTGGGTGAAGCACAGGGGGATGCGGTCCCCGTAGGTGTTCATATAATGCGCTTTATCCTGTTCAATGATCCTTTGAATATCTGCCATAGGGCGCCTCCTATTTGTCCGTGACCATGGTGCCGATGCCGGAGTCGGTGAAAATCTCAAGCAGGATGGGGTGGGGAATGGTGCCGTTGAGGATATGGGTGCGCTTAACGCCGTTCTCCAGCGCGGTGATGCAGCCGTTGACCTTTGGGATCATGCCGCCCGCGATGGTGCCGTCCTCGATGAGCCTGCGCACGCCTTCAATGCTGATCTGGTAGATCAGGGTGGAGGGGTCGTCCGGAACCTTCCGGATGCCGTCGATGTCCGTCAGGAACATGAGCTTCTCCGCCTTCAGGGAGGAGGCGATCTTCCCGGCCACGGTGTCGGCGTTGATGTTATAGCTCTGGCCGTCCGGACCGCAGCCGATGGGGGCGATTACCGGGATAAAGGCGTCCTGCGCCAAAAGATGGAGCAAATCGGTGTTAATGTGGATAATATCCCCCACATAGCCCAAATCTACACCGTCAACAGGGGGTTTCTTCACCACCTCTATGAGATTGGCGTCCTTGCCGCACAGGCCGATGGCCTTGCCGCCCAGCACATTCATCTTGGAGACGATGTCCTTGTTGATCTTGCCGGTAAGCACCATCTGCACCACGTCGATGGTATCCCCATCCGTGATGCGCAGCCCCTTGTGGAACTGGGACTGGAGGCCCAGGGCGTCCAGCATATGGTTGATCTCCGGGCCGCCGCCGTGGACGACGATGGGGTTCATGCCGATGAATTTGAGCAGGGTGATGTCCTGAAGGATCATCTCGGTCAGGTGGTCGTTGAGCATGGCGTTCCCGCCGTATTTGATGACCACGGTTTTGCCGCTCAGCCGTTGTATATAGGGGAGGGCCTCGATGAGGATGCCTGCTTTTTTATAGAGGAGTTCCATGTCTTGCATGTTGCTGCACCTTCTTTTCTATGGGTTATAGGGACCAGGGGAGAGCGCTCAGCCCCTCGGTCTCAGGCAGGCCAAAGAGCAGATTCATATTCTGTACAGCCTGACCAGCCGCGCCCTTGACCAGATTATCAATGCAGGAGACAACCACCACGCGGTTGAGCCGCTCATCTACCACAAGGCCGATGGCGCAGGAGTTGGAGCCCACCACATGCTTGAGCTCCGGGAGCTGCCCGGCGGGGAGGACGCTGACAAAGGGCTCCTCCGCATAAAAATCCCGGTAGAGGGAGATCAGCTCCCCGGCGGACGCTTTCTTGACGAGGTTGGCGTAGCAGGTTGCCAGGATGCCCCGGTTGACGGGG
>JAHZEH010000121.1:1451-6203 GCA_019421925.1 Clostridia bacterium | reverse complement strand
TCTTCTCAGATTCCTTTGTCGGAGGTTTATCCCCCAGAATCCCCGCCCTACGCCAGCTTGGCGCACTCCCTGAGCATCAGGGTGACGCTGGTCGCGCCCGGGTCCTGATGGCCGATGGAGCGCTCTCCCAAATAGCTGGCCCGGCCCTTGGTAGCGATGATGGTCTTGGTGTATTCAATGCCCGCCTCCGCAGCGGCCACAGCTTTGGCCCAAACATCCTTGTGGGGCGTACCGGCAGCAAAGCCCGCTTCCAGCTCGTCCAGGGCGGGCTCCAGGGCGTCGAGCATGGTCTTTTCTCCCCGCTCCGCGTGGCCGCGCAGCTTGATTCCACCCACCGCCTCCTTGAGGGCGGCGATGATATCCTCGTCCGAGAGCTCCTCCTTGCCTCCGAGCAGAGCACCCATCTTCATAAAAGCAGTGCCGTAGAGGGGGCCGGAGGCGCCGCCCACGGTGGAGACCAGCGTCATGCCCACGGTCTTGAGGAGGAAGCCGATATCCTTGCCTTCGGCTGCGGGCAGCTTGCCCACGACAGCGTCAAAGCCGCGGCTCATGTTGATGCCGTGGTCGCCGTCGCCGATAGCGGCGTCGAGGTCGGTGAGGAACTGGCGGTTCTCATGGATCACGCCCGCAATGTTTTTGATAAGCTCTGTTACGGTTGCTTTGCTGACCATAGTTCTCTTCTCCTTTGGTGTTTCATTTTTCAAAAGGAATCGGCCCGTCCCGCCGAATTGGGGAACGGGCCGATGATCTGCCGTAGGTTTTTCAGACCCTTAGCTGCGGAAGGCGATGGTATTGGCCTTGGCGTCGAGGCCCTTCTTGAGTTCGTCATCCAGCTTGAGGATGGTGATGGAGCAGCCCGCCATCTCAATGCTGGTCATGTAGTTGCCCACGATGGTCTTATAGATCTTGATGCCCTTGGCGGTCAGGACGTCGTGCACATGGTTGTTGACCACGTACAGCTCCATGGCCGGAGTGCCGCCGAAGCCGTTGACCAGCACGGCCACTTCCGCGCCGTCGCAGGGCATATCGGCAAGGATCTTGTCGATCATCTCGTCCGCGATCTCGTCCGCCGTCTTGATATGGGAACGGTAGGTGCCGGGCTCGCCGTGGATGCCGATGCCCATCTCCATCTCGTCCTCGGGCAGGTCGAAGCCGGGCTTCCCGGCGGCGGGGACGGTGCAGGCGGTCAGCGCCATGCCCATGGTGCGCACGTTGGCGATGACCTTCTCGGCCACAGCCTTGACTTCCTCCAGGGAGGCGCCCGCTTCAGCGGCCGCGCCCGCGATCTTATGGACCAGGATGGTGCCGGCCACGCCCCGGCGGCCGACGGTCCACAGGGAGTCCTGCACGGCCACGTCGTCGTTGACGACCACTTTGTCGACCTTGATGCCCTCCATCTCGGCCATCTCGGCGGCCATCTCAAAGTTCATAACGTCGCCGGTGTAGTTCTTGATGACCAGCAGCACGCCTGCGCCGGCGTCGACCGCCTTGATGGCCTCAAAAACCTGATCGGGGGTGGGGGAGGTGAATACCGCTCCGGCCACGGCGCCGTCGAGCATGCCCTCGCCCACAAAGCCGCCATGGGCCGGCTCGTGGCCGGAGCCGCCGCCGGACACCAGGGCAACCTTGCCCTCCTTTTTGTTGGAACGGACGAGCACATCAAATCCCTCAACGCGCTTTACGTATTCAGGATGCGCCTTGGCGATGCCATTAAGCATTTCGTTTTCGACATTTTCCGGCTTGTTGATCAGCTTTTTCATTGTGATGCACTCCCTATCATTTTTATGAATTTGAGAAACCGGCGCCGAGCAGCAGAGATGAGAATAAATCAAAATTTACGGGGAAATCTGCTCGGCTGTTACAATTTTATGTTACCACAAATTGTTTTACTGTAAAAGAGGTAACAATAAATTTTCAACCCTGGAAATTTCCCAAACAAAGCGGGCAAATCCCCGGTTTCCCTTGTAAAATGGCCTGGGGTCGGATAAAATGAACATACCGCAATAAAACCAACCCCACCATTTCAGGAGGTATTGCATTATGGTCAGCGCCCAAGTCACCATCGTCAACAAGTCCGGCCTGCACGCCCGCCCGGCCAGCGTCTTTGTCAAGGAGACCCTCAAGTACAAGTCCTCCATCACCATCAAGATGGGCGATAAGTCCTACAACGGCAAGTCCATCCTGGGCGTGCTCGGCGCATGCGTCAAGTGCGGCACCACCTTTGAGCTCATCTGCGACGGTCCCGACGAGAAAGAGGCCCTTGAAGGCATGTCCGCCCTGGTGGCCTCCGGCCTGGGCGAATAAGTCCGGACATTGGAGGCACTATGAACAAAGGCATTGGAGTCTCTTCCGGCATCGGTATCGCCCCCGTTTTCCTCTTTGAGCGCACGGAACTCGCCGTCGACGGGTCCCCTGCCCAGGACAGGGCGGCGGAGCGAACGCGCTTTGAGGACGCCCTCTCGGCCGTGATCGCCCAGACCGAACAGCTCTACGAAAACGCCCTCCGGAATATGGGGCAGGAGGAGGCCAATATCTTCGAGGCTCACAGAATGCTTCTGGAGGACCCGGAGATGATCGACCCCATCCGCCAGGCCATTGACGGGGGGGATAACGCGGCTTTCGCCATCTCCCAGACCATGTCCTCAGTGATCGAGATGTTCGAGAACATGGACGACGACTATATGCGGGAGCGCGCCGCCGACATGAAGGACCTACGGGACCGCCTGCTGCGCGCCGTACTGGGTATCTCCGAGCGGGACATCAGCCGTCTGCCCGGCATGGTCATCCTGGCCGCCCACGACCTGACCCCCTCGGACACCGCCCGCATGGACAAAGCCCATGTGGCGGGCATTCTCACCGAGGTCGGGGGAAGGACCTCACACTCGGCCATCATGGCCCGGGCCATGGGAGTTCCCGCCGTGGTGGGCTGCGCCGGAATCCTCTCCCAGCTCCGGGAGGGCCAGCGCGTCGCCATTGACGGCGAGGCGGGCACGGTGGAAATCGAGCCCAGCCCGGAGCGGCTCTGTGAGCTCTCCGCCCTTGCGGACGCCTTCGCCGCCCGCAAGGAGGCTCTCAAAACCTGGCTGAACCGTGAGACCCTCTCCCAGGACGGCCATAAGGTGGAGCTGGCCGCCAATATCGGGACCCCCGGGGAGGCCGCCCCCGCTCTGGCGTCCGGCGCGGAGGGCATCGGCCTGTTCCGCTCGGAGTTCCTGTATATGGACCGGGAGGGCCTGCCCTCCGAGGAGGAACAGTTTGAGGCGTACAGAGAGGCCGTAACCGCCATGGACGGCCGCCCCGTTATCGTGCGCACTCTGGATATCGGCGGCGACAAAAAGCTGCCCGCTTTGGAGCAGCCCGAGGAGGACAATCCCTTCCTGGGCTGCCGGGCCATCCGCCTGTGCCTGGAGAATCCCGGCCTCTTCTCCACCCAGCTCCGGGCCCTGCTGCGGGCTTCGGCTTTCGGCAAGCTGCGCATCATGTTCCCCATGATCTCCTCCCTGGAGGAGCTGCGCCAAGCCAAGGCCGCCCTCCAGAGCGCCAAGGACTCCCTGAGGGCGGAGAATATCCCCTTTGATGAGAATATCGAGGTGGGAATTATGGTGGAGATTCCGGCCGCCGCCGTCCTGGCCGACCAGTTCGCCAGGGAATGCGACTTCTTCTCCATCGGCACCAACGATCTCATCCAGTACACCGTGGCGGTGGACCGGGGGAACGCCCGTATCGCCCCCCTGTACTCCCAGTTTCACCCCGCTGTCCTGCGCCTTATCTCGATGACCATCGAGGCCGCCCACCGGAACAATATCTTTTGCGGCATGTGCGGCGAGGCCGCGGGCGACCCTGCCCTCATCCCCGTGCTGCTCGGCCTGGGCCTGGACGAGTTCTCCATGAGCGCGGGCTCTATCCTTGCCGCCCGGGAGCGGATCGCCTCCCTCTCCTATGGGGAGTGGAAGGAGAAGGCCCGTTCCCTTCTCTCCCTGCCCACGGCTGAGGAGGTCAAAAAGGCGCTGGAAACCTTGTGAGGCCGCTTTGGGCCTTATTGGGGAATTGCTGTCCAGGCGCCCCCCTCATCCCCCGTTGTGATTCTGTGCCGGACGGCCCTGGAAGATCATCCGGCAAGTGTATAAGAAACCGCCCGCTGCAGCCTCCAATATCTGCATCGGGCGGTTTTTTCATTTGTATGCTTTAGCGGTATGAGACCCCCCAGCTTTGCTGAAGAGAGTAAAAAGTTTTAGCTTCAAGCATCGAGCGAAGCGAGCAAGGAGCGGCAGCTTCGCGATTAGCAAAAGGGTTCCATTGGAACAGGAATCGCCCGTTTACGGGCCGCCGCGCAAGTGATGCAAAAGACGGAATATTCAGTGCCTCTTGAGAGGCTTGCCGGTAGGAAGCCCTTCCAGGGCTTACACGAGCCCCCGGCTTAGCCGGGGGTCCTGACTTCTGAGAGAACAGCCCAGGCAGCGGCAGATGAAATATCCCTCATCCATAGACGGTATGCCCTGCCCCCTTACTTCTGGAAGAGGAGTTCCAGCAGATGAACGCCCCGCTTCCCTCCCTGCCTGATTCCCTCCAGGCAGGCCGTACAATAACAGACCACTTTAGGCGTCCCTATCCTCCCGCAATGCAGACGCATCTGCCGTCCCTATCCTCGGGAGCACTCTCCTGGAACACTTCCGCCCCCTCCTCCCCAAACCTATGGGGGGCCAGCTTGACATTATTAGGCGAGGGGGGCTGAGTAACGCCGCAGAACCGTGT
>JAHZEH010000121.1:239-1441 GCA_019421925.1 Clostridia bacterium | reverse complement strand
TGTCTTCTCATACCGATCCGCCTGTTCCGCTGCGGCTAAATTCATTTTTCCCGGCAGCACGCGAACCGCCCTCCGCCGCGCCCGGTTGTCACGGCTTCGCCAGCAGTCCTGCACGGGGATCCTCGTCACCCCAGAATCCGCTAAGGGGAAACTCCCGTCCCCATCGATCAGCTCCCAGACGGAGACCACTCTTTGGGCCCTGGAACTCTCCAGAAAATAAGCGGCGCAGGTGCTGCAGATGGTCAGAACCGTATCGTCCCTGCCCAATTCCCCGCAGCCCGGTTTACAGCAGCCCGCCGCCGGGATACTGTGGCGCTTCATCAAATAGTCCTTTCAAAGATTTCTTCCTCCCTCAAGGGACAAGCGTCATTCCCGTCCGGCTTGCCTTTTTCCAAAAAGAATGATTATAATCAAGCTACCAAAAGGAGTGCGAGAGGGAGGGAATCCATGGATATCAAGCAGTTAACCTATTTCATCAGCGCCGCCCGGCACGAAAACTTCACCCGGGCTGCCCAGGAATGCTTCATCGTGCAGACCGCCATGACCCACCAGATGGCCGCCCTGGAGCGGGAGCTGGGGGTCCAGCTCTTTGCGCGCAGCAACCGCCGGGTCAAACTCACCCCCGCCGGGGAGGTCTTTTTGGGGCAGGCCCGCCGCATTGTCCAGAGCGCGGAGGACGCCTCCCTGCTGGCCCGGGCCGCAGCGGAGGGAGCCAAGCGCATTCTCAGGATCGGCTGCTGCGGCAGGCTGCTGCGAAGCTCCCTCCCCAGGGCCCTCCGCGCCTTTTCCACCCAAAACCCGGATGTAAAAGTGGCGCTCTCCCACGGGAACCTGGCCGGCCTGCTCGATCAGGACGGAGAAACGCTTGGCATGAAGATCCATACCATGCATGAGGATATCTTCGACGCGATGCACAAAATATAAAAAACGACATTTTCCGCCAAACGGCGCTGCGCGCGGGAAGAGTGCGTGCGGAAGAAAAAATATCCTGTTATGGGTAAATACGAGGACTATTATTATGTCAATGATCAACACAAAAGATATACTGGAAACCATCAAGATGATAGAGGAGGAGCACCTCGACATCCGCACGATCACGATGGGCATTTCGCTGCGCGACCTGGCCAGCAGCGACATCCATGTGCTGGCGGACAAGGTGTATGACAAAATCACCCGCAGCGCGGAAAAGCTGGTCGCGACCG
>JAHZEH010000121.1:0-229 GCA_019421925.1 Clostridia bacterium | reverse complement strand
CCCCGATCGCGATGATCGGCGCAGTGACGGATGCGGACAGCTATGTGCCGCTGGCCAGGGCGCTCGACCGCGCTGCGTCGGCTACCGGCGTCAACTTTGTCGGCGGTTTTTCCGCGCTGGTGCAGAAAGGTTTTGCCAAGGGCGACGAGATCCTCATCAATTCCATACCCGAGGCGCTGGCTGAGACCAGTCTGGTCTGCTCGTCGGTCAACGTGGCCTCGACCAAGGC
>JAHZEH010000120.1 GCA_019421925.1 Clostridia bacterium | reverse complement strand
GGGGGAGCTGGTCGCTTCCGCCTCACAGCTCGCCAAAGGGCAGATTGTGCGCCTGAGTTTTCAGGACGGCGGAGCGACCGCCCGAATTCTCACCACCGATCCAAAGATCATACCGGGGGAATAATATGAATCAAAATTATGAATCTTCCATCCAAAAGCTCGAGGAGATCACCGCCAAACTGGAGGCGGGGAATCTGGAGCTTGAGGAATCCATGAAGCTGTTTGAGGAGGGGGTGCGCCTCGCTTCAGAGTGCACCCGGATGCTTGACGGCGCGCAAAAGCGCATGGACATCCTCTTTGAAGAGGACGGACAGCTCAAAAGCGCGCCTTTTGCCGAAGCAAAGGAGGAGTGAAACATGGATTTTCTGAGCGTCTGGAAACAGTACGGGGAGATGACGGACACTGCGCTGCTGGGATATCTGGCCATGCCGGACATTCCGAAAACGCTGCGCAAGTCCATGACCTACAGCATTACGGCGGGCGGGAAGCGCCTGCGCCCCGCTCTGCTGCTTGCGACCAGCGAGATGCTGGGGGGCGACCCCATGGAGGCCATGCCCTTTGCCTGCGGCATTGAGATGATCCACACCTACTCTCTCATTCACGACGACCTCCCTGCCATGGACGACGACGATTTCCGCCGGGGCAAGCCCACGAATCACAAGGTCTTTGGCGATGCCATCGCTATCCTGTCGGGCGACGGGCTTCTCAATTATGCCTACCAGATCATGCTGGAGGCAGCGCTGCGCCCGGGACGCGATCTGCGCGCCCATATCGCCGCGCTCCGGTGTATCGCCGACGGCGCGGGGATTGCCGGCATGATTGCCGGTCAGGTTGCTGATATTGAGAACGAGGGCAACACCTCCGCCGGGGCGGAGGAGCTGCGATATATCCATAACCACAAGACGGCAGATATGATCCTCTCGGCAACCCTGTCCGGCGCGTATCTTTGCGGTGCCGGTCCGGAGACCCTGGAGGCGCTCCGCGCCTACGGCGTCAACCTGGGGCTGGCTTTCCAGATCACCGACGATCTCCTGGACGTCTACGGGGATGCCGGGAAGCTGGGAAAAACCCTGGGCAAAGACGCGGCAGCCGAGAAGTTGACTTTTGTGAGGGTGTACGGCATGGAGCTGGCGCAGGAGATGGCCCGGGAGTGTACGGAAAATGCCCTCAAGGCCCTCGCAGGCTTCGGCCCTGAGGCGGATTTCCTGCGGGAGCTCGCCCGTTTCATGCTGAACCGGGATCATTAATCCTTGAAGGAGTTTCATGCGCTTTGAACAGTTTCTGGACGATCTTTGAGAACATCCCGCTGCGCGCCGCCTTCTGGGGCTGGCTGTTGGCGCAGATTATCAAGGGCTTTGTCAACATGTGGATGGACGGCAAGTTCGACCTCTCCCGTTTTTTCGGTTCGGGTGGAATGCCCAGCTCCCACACGAGCGCCGTCACAGCGCTGAGTACCTCCCTGGGAATTTTATACGGATTTGATTCCCCCTTTTTTGCAGTCGCGGCGGTCTTTTCCTGTATTGTTATGTACGACGCCTCGGGCGTACGCCGCGAAACAGGCAAACAGGCTGTGATCCTCAACGAGATCATCAAGCTGTTCAAGGGCGGCAAAAAAATGGGGGATTTCAAGCTCAAGGAACTGGTGGGCCACTCCCCTCTGGAGGTTGGCGCGGGAGCCCTTCTTGGCATCACCGTAGGAATTCTTTTCACGCCGTTTGCGGGCGCATAATGGAAACTTGGAAGGGACAGAAACGATGGGTTACCTTGACGGGATCAACCTTGAAACATTAAAAAAGCTGAATGAGGAGCAGCTCACGGAGCTCGCCCGGGAGATCCGTGAATTTCTGATCGGCTCCGTATCCAAAACGGGAGGACATCTTGCCTCCAATCTGGGCGTGGTGGAGCTGACGATTGCGCTGCACCGTGTCTTTGACTGCCCGGCGGACCGCATTGTCTGGGATGTGGGGCATCAGGCCTATGTCCACAAAATTCTCACCGGCAGGGGCGGGGAATTCTCCCGGCTGCGCCAATACGGCGGGCTGAGCGGCTTTCCCCGCCCCTGCGAGAGCCCCTGCGACTGTTTCGGGGCCGGGCACAGCAGCACCTCCCTCTCGGCAGCGCTGGGGATGGCCCGCGCCAGGGATCTGCAGGGAAAAGATTATCAGGTTGTCGCTGTGATCGGCGACGGCGCGATGACCGGCGGGATGGCCTATGAGGCCCTCAACGACGCTGGCCGCAAAAAACAGAGGCTCATCGTCATCCTCAACGACAACGAGATGTCCATCTCCCGCAACGTGGGAGCGGTGGAACTCCACCTGAGCAAGCTAAGGGCCCGGAAGGGATATCTCAATCTCAAAAAAAGGATATCCTCCCGCTACCCTAAGCTCACCCGGGGACTGGAGCGCATCCGCAACAACATCAAATATATGCTGCTGCCCTCCACCTTCTTTGAGGAGCTGGGTTTTAAATATCTCGGCCCCATCGACGGCCACGACATCCCCTCTCTGGAGAGTGTGCTCCAGAGTGCCAAGAACTTTGAACAGCCTGTGCTCATCCACGTGCTCACGAAAAAGGGGAAGGGATACCAGTACGCTGAGGAGGACCCCGAGCGCTATCACGGGGTCGCGCCCTTCCGCATTGAAAACGGCGATCCTCTGAGGCAGGGGGCCCGCAGTAATTCCTCGGTGATGGGGGAGCGCCTCTGTGAGCTGGCCCGGGAGGATGAGAGGATTGTGGCCGTCACGGCGGCTATGCCGGACGGAACGGGCCTCACTCCGTTCGCCCAGCAGTTTCCTCAGCGCTTTTTCGACGTGGGTATTGCAGAGCAGCATGGCGTCACCCTGTGCGCCGGCATGGCTGCTGGGGGGCTTAAGCCGGTTTTTGCCGTGTACTCTACCTTTTTGCAGCGGGGTTACGACCAGATTTTCCACGACGTCTGCCTGCAAAAACTCCCCGTGATCTTTGCGGTGGACCGAAGCGGGCTGGTGGGGGAGGACGGCCCTACCCACCACGGCGCCTACGACATCGGGTATTTATCCCAGATGCCCGGCCTGACCCTGCTCTCGCCCTCCACCCAGGGGGAGCTCACGGGAATTCTCTCCTATGCCCTCTCCATCGAGGGGCCCTGCGCCATCCGTTACGGCAGGGGGGCATTGCCGGCGGGGGAGCCTTTGGAGATCAGGGACGGCCGCTGGCCGCTGATAGGCGTTCAGGGGCCGGTCATGTGCGTGGCCTGCGGCGATATGGTGGAGGTGGCGCGCGGAGCCATTGATCTTTTGGCCGCCCAGGGTATCCAGGCCGGACTCTACAACGCGCGCTGCATCAAACCTCTGGATACGGAGGCTCTCTCGGCGCTCCGGAACTGCCGCAGGGTTTTTACCCTGGAGAACGGTGTGGCTGCCGGGGGGCTGGGTGAACAGATCGCCCGGGTCCTTTCGGAGAAGGGCGGACCGCGTATCCACTGCTTTACCCTGCCGGAGGAGCCCGTGACCTTTGGAAAGACCGCCCGGCTGATGGAGGCCGTCCGGCTGACGGCCCCTCAGATTGCAGAGGAAATGAGGCGGATATTACAGGAGGAACAACTATGAGCACCAAGCAAAGGCTGGACGCCTACCTGGTGGAGAACGGTTTGTCTGAGAGCCGGGAGAAGGCTCAGAGGCTTATTATGTCGGGCTGTGTGTATATCAATGGACAGAAAGGGGAGAAGCCCTCCGTTGGAGTGTCGGAGACCGACCGGGTGGAGGTGCGCGGCTCCGTCCTTCCCTATGTCAGCCGCGGAGGGCTCAAATTGAAGAAGGCGCTGCGCGTCTTTCCCATTGACGTCAGGGGAGTTACCGCCGTGGACGTAGGGGCCTCCACCGGGGGCTTTACAGACTGCCTTTTGCAGAACGGGGCCGGGCACGTTTACGCAGTGGACGTAGGCTACGGCCAGTTGGACTGGAAGCTGCGAAACGACGGGCGGGTCACGGTTATGGAGCGCCACAACGCCCGGAATATGGAGCCCGGCTGGTTTGAACAGGCCCCTGGTTTCGGCTGCATGGACGTGGCTTTCATCTCCATCAGGCTGATCCTGCCCCCCCTTTACCAATGCCTTGCCGGGAGGGCGGACGTGGTCGCTCTCATCAAGCCCCAGTTTGAGGCGGGCCGGGATAAAGTGGGAAAAAAGGGGGTTGTGCGCGATCCCCAGACCCACCGGGAGGTCGTCGAAGGGATGCTGGCCTTCTCCCGGGAGACCGGGTATGCTCTCAAGGGACTGGATTTTTCCCCCATTACCGGCCCCGAAGGCAATATTGAATTTCTCCTGTGGCTGCAAAAGGGCGGCTCGGACGCGTGGGAGAGGGAGAGAGACGGGCAGCTCGCTCTGGAAGTGGTAGAAAGTGCCAGGAAATTTCATGCAGAAAACAAATAAACATGCATTGTATATTTTTTCAAACCTATGTATAATGAGAGCATAGTTTATTGGATGGAGCATTCTATGAAATATATTGGCATCCAGGGGCACACCCTCAAGCCCCAGGCCCTTACCGTTGCAAAAGAGGCTTACCGCGAGGTGGAGCGGCAGGGTGCCTGCCCTGTCTTTGAAGAGGAAACCGCGCGCGCCCTCGGCCTATCGCCCCGGGAGGTTCCGGTTTCGAGCTGTATTGTCATCGGCGGGGATGGGACCATTCTGCGGGGCGCTGTACGAGCGGCGACCCAGGGCATTCCCATGATCGGCGTCAATTTGGGCAGGCTGGGCTTTCTCTCCGAGGTGGAGCCTTCTGAGCTGCCCCATGCCATCGCCAGGCTCCTCGCCGGGGATTATATGGTGGAGGAGCGCATGATGCTGCGGGGCAGCGTCAACGGCTCCGCCCAGCACGAATGGATCGCCCTCAATGACTTCCTGGTTTTTAAAGAGTGCGTGTCCAGGGTGACGGAGGTGGAGCTCCGCATCAACGGCCAGGTGGCGGGCACCTATCCGTGCGACGGGATCATCGTCAGCACCCCCACAGGCTCCACCGCCTACTCGCTCTCCGCCGGAGGGCCGGTGATCGCCCCCACGGCCCGAGGTATCCTTGTCACGCCCATCTCCCCCCATAAGATGTCAGCCCGCCCCATCTTCGCTGCGGAAAACGACGTGATCGAGATCCGGACGGACGGCCCCAACGGCCTGTGCTCCGTCTCCTCCGACGGGACCCAGCACTATGAAAATTTCCGTCAGGGGGACGTGCTTACCATCACCAGGGCGAATGTCACCACAAAACTAATCCATTTCGAAGGCTACAATTTCTTCAAGCTAGTCCGCGAAAAACTTTTCTGAGCGACCACAAAGGAGGACCTATCCCCATGAAGGCTGCACGGCATGCAATGATCCTCGATATTATCAGCAAATTCAACATTGAAACGCAGGACGAACTGGCGGAATACCTCCGGCGCAACGGTTTTGACGTTACCCAGGCCACGGTCTCGCGCGACATCAAGGAGCTGCGCCTCATAAAGGTGCTCTCGGACAGCGGTTCCTATAAATATGCGACGGTCGATAAG
The DNA here is from genome assembly GCA_019421925.1 of Clostridia bacterium. GTDB lineage: Bacteria > Bacillota > Clostridia > Christensenellales > CALWSW01 > JAHZEH01. The sequence continues at coordinate 702 of JAHZEH010000120.1, read as the reverse complement.
GCGGAATCCGGCCTGATGGACCGGTTTATGCGGATGTTCTCCCACTCTGTGATCTCCATCAACAGCGCCGGAAACCTCATTGTGGTCAAGACCATCACAGGCAGCGCCAGCATTGCGGGCGAGGCCATCGACTCCCTGCGCTGGCCGGAAGTGATCGGCTCCATTGCGGGGGACAATACCATATTTGTCGCCATCCGAAACATCGACGATGTGCCGGCAGTTATTGACAAACTGCGCGCCATGATGAAATAATTGCGATAGAGCGCAGATAAAGGGGGCGGAAGCATGCTCTCCAAATTGTTCATTCAGAATATCGCTTTGATTGACCGGCTGGACATGTCTGTGTCGGCCGGTTTTAATGTGCTGACGGGCGAGACGGGCGCAGGAAAATCCATCATTATCGACTCTGTCAACCTCCTTCTGGGCGAGCGGGCTGACCGCGAATTTATCCAGTCCGGCCATGAACGCGCCTTCGCGGATGGCGTTTTTGATATTCCAGAGGGGCCGCTGTTCTCCCAGTTTCAGGACTTGGGGGTGGAGCCGGAGGAGGGCCAAATCATTCTCTCGCGGGAGCTGTCCTCCGGCGGTAAGAACCTGTGCCGCATCAACGGGAGGTTGGCCAGCCTCTCTCTGCTCAAAAGTGTGTCCGACCTCCTGGTGGATAGTCACGGCCAGCACGAGCACCAGACCCTGCTCAGCCCA
>JAHZEH010000012.1:12139-19287 GCA_019421925.1 Clostridia bacterium | reverse complement strand
CGTTGATGATCTGGGCCAGAATGGCCGGCACCGCCAGTTTCCACAGGAGACGGCCCACCGGAGTCCTCCCCAAATCGGTATCCCGGACAGCCTGATTTTCAACTTTGCGCTGTTCTTTCACAAAACTTCCCCCTCTATTCAGGTCTTTTTCTGCCAACATCATATCCCCTTCGGACTTGACGGGGAATCTCCGAAAAGTTATACTGGCTTAAACTAAAAGTTAAAACAAAGGGGGCGCAGTTTTGGAAGGCCTGTTAAAAACACTCATCCATGTGGCGGACTGCGGCAGCTTCAGCGGGGCGGCAGAGAAGCTCTTCCTCTCCCCTACCGCAGTAATGAAACAGATGAACCAACTGGAGGATCTGGCGGGAGTGCCCCTCCTGATCCGAACCAACCATGGGGCCGCGCTGACGGATGCGGGAAAATCCCTGTACGGGGACGCCAAATATCTGATCCAGTATGTGGAGGAGGCCCTTACCCGGGCGAGGCGGGCGGCAGGAGCAGCCCCCTATATCATCCGGGTGGGGAACTCCCTGCTGAATCCCTGCAAGGGGCTGATTGCTCTCTGGAATAGGGTCAGCCCCGGCTATCCCCAGTTCAAAATACAGATCATCCCCTTTGAGGACGATGTCCGGTCCCTCATTCAGATCTACCGCACCATTGGACAAAAGTTTGATGTGATGGTAGGCTCCTATGACCAGGAGGGCGGGGCCCGGTATTTTCAGACGCTTGAGCTGGGGCGCTGCCGGTTCTGTATTGCTGTCCCGAGGGAACACCCTCTGGCTGAAAAGGGCCGGCTCAGTCTGGGAGACCTTCGGAACGAGCGCATGATGATGGTGCAGACCGGAACCAGCGCCCAAAACGACCGCATCCGCGCACGGCTTCTGGAGGACTGCCCCGGGATCGGGATTATAGACGCCCCGCGGCACTACGACCTGGAGGTGTTCAACCGCTGTGAACGGGAGGGTCTGCTGCTTTTAACCCTGGATGCCTGGCAGGATGTCCATCCTGCTCTCAAAACGCTCCCGGTGGACTGGGATTGGGAGGAGGAACCCACCATACCCTATGGGCTGCGCTATCCCCTCGAACCCTCCGCGGCGGTCTTACGGTTCGTCGAGGCGATTCGGGATGCTGTCCGCCCGGATGGAGAGGAACAGGATATCGCTCTCTTTTTTTTCACGGGTGCATAGAATAATAGGGAACCCCGGAAGCAGACATAGGATGTCCGGAAGAGAGGGGGCTCTGCCCCGTTTCGGATATGAAAGGATGGTGTTCCGTGTTCAACAACGGATTTCCTGACGATACGATGAACAGGCCGGTATGCTGCTGCAAATGCGGCAAATGTCCCTGCTGTTGCGACTGCCGGCCCTGCTGCCCCGGCCCTCCCGGTCCTCCGGGCCCGCCAGGCCCTCCTGGCAGGACCGGCGAACAGGGCCCACCCGGCGAGACCGGCGAACAGGGCCCACCCGGCGAGACCGGCGAACAGGGCCCTCCCGGTGAGACTGGCGAACAGGGCCCCCCTGGTGAACCTGGCGAGCAGGGTCCCCCCGGCCCTCCTGGAAACGCAGTGGAGTGCTTCTGTGTTGCACAGATGCGGAATCTCCTGCGCCAGCTCATCACCCTCTATCCCAGCGACAACCTCATCATTACGACGGAGAGCGGCAATACGGCATCCGGCCGTCCGGGCGCATTGCTTGCCGCTCCGAATACGAATCCAAACGCAGGGCTTTTTCAGCTTGTCAACAACCAGGGCGCTCCTCAGGAGGCCGTCTCCCTCTGCCGGATTGCAGCGGTGCGGGTGACAAGCGCCGCCTATAACAACGCCATCGCCTATCTGCCCGCTCCCACGCCGCCCCTGGAGGGATGCGGCGCGGACTGCCAGAACGCGATTCGGGCCTACCTGCCTGTGGGAACGGCCGGCGTATCTGTCAAAGCGGGGAATAAAACCGTAGCTCAGGGTACAGTGCTCAAAAGTGAGTATGGCATGCTGGCCATCGTGGGCCCCAACAACAGCGATCCGACCTTCGTCTCAACCTGTAAGGCGGAGATTCTGGACAAATAGCATACTCTGCGAAAAAAAACGGGATGCGCTCAGGCGCATCCCTTTAAATCATTCAGCTGTTATCACACGTTGAAGCGGAAAAGCACCACGTCCCCATCCTGGAAGACGTACTCCTTGCCCTCTGAGCGGACGAGTCCCCTCTCTTTGGCTGCTGCCATGGAGCCGCATTCCATCAGGGTGTCGAAGGCGATAACCTCGGCGCGGATGAACCCCCGTTCAAAATCGCTGTGGATCTTTCCAGCCGCCTGGGGAGCCTTAGTGCCCTTCTCGATAGTCCAGGCGCGGACCTCCTTGGGCCCGGCAGTCAAATAACTGATGAGCCCCAGCAGAGAGTAGCAGGCCTGCACCAGCTTGTCCAGACCGGATTGCTCTATGCCCAGCTCCGCCAGGAACTCCGCCTTCTCCTGGGGGTCCAGGCCGGCGAGCTCCTCCTCCACCTTCGCGGAGATGGTGATGATCCCGGCGTTCTCCTCCCTGGCCAGCTCGCTGAGCTGCCGGACGAAGGGGTTCTCCCCGTCGCCGATCTCTTCTTCTGAGATGTTGGCGCAGTAGATGACCGGCTTACTGGTGAGCAGGAAGAGCCCTTTGACGATGGCCTCGTCCTCGGGGGAGACCCCAAGGGCGCGGGCGGGCTTGCCCGCCTCCAGCAGGGCCTTGATTTCCTCCATCAGCTCCAGCTCATGGGCGGCGGATTTATCCGTGCGGGCCAGCTTTGCGGCCTTCTGCATGCGCTTGTCCAGACTCTCCAGATCGGCGAAGATGAGCTCGAGGTTGATGGTCTCGGCGTCCCGGGCGGGATCGACGCTGCCGTCGACATGGACCACGTTTTCATCCTCAAAGCAGCGCACCACATGGACGATGGCGTCCACCTCCCGGATATGGGAGAGGAATTTGTTGCCGAGACCCTCGCCCCGGCTGGCTCCCTTGACAAGACCGGCAATATCCACGAACTCCACCGTGGCGGGGGTATACTTTTCCGGGTTATACATCTCCGCCAGCTTGTCCAGCCTGGGGTCGGGCACATTGACCATCCCCACGTTGGGCTCGATGGTGCAGAAGGGATAGTTGGCGGCCTGCGCGCCCGCCTGGGTGATGGCATTAAAGAGTGTGCTTTTGCCCACATTGGGCAGACCTACTACGCCTAGCTTCATGATGGAATACCTCTCGAAAATATGATTTCAAAATTTAAAAGAATACGTGGAAGATGTACTGGTCGCACAGCACCAGCGCGCCCAGAACCAGCAGATAGATGGAGAAACCGCCCAGCTTGCCCTTGTGCAGAAGGCGGAGCATGAACTTGATGGCGATATAACCTGAGACGGCCGCAAAGGCCATACCCACCAGCACGGGCGGCCACTCCACCTGTATCGCCGCAGCCCCGGGGAGCAGATCCCTGCCCTCCAGCACGACGGAGCCCAGGATGGCGGGGATACTCATAAGGAAGGAGAACTGGGCGGCGAAGTCCCGGTCCAGACCGCAGAACAGGCCGCCTGCGATGGTGGAACCGGAACGGGAGATACCGGGCAGGATGGCGACGCCCTGCATGCAGCCCATGGCGACGGCGTGGCCGGGCCGCATCTCGGAGAGCCCCTTCTTGCCCCGGGGCAGACGTCCCGTCAGCCAGAGGATGAGAGCGGTGAGCAAAAAGCCATAGCCCAGGTATTGCCCGCCGAAGGAGGATTCGATGAAATCCTTGGCCAGAAGAGCCACAACCACTGTGGGCAATGTGGCCAAAATGATGTAGCCGGGGTATTTGGAGACAGGCTTTTTTATCATTTTCCAGATGGTGGGCCAGAAGGCCACGAACACCGCCACCAGGGTGCCCACGTGCAGCATGGTCGTAAAGAAGAGGGCCCCCTCCTCGATGCCAAAGATCCTCTGGAGCAGTACCAGATGGCCGGAACTGCTCACCGGCAGGAATTCGCAAAGACCCTGGACAATGCCCAGAACAATGGCTTGCAGAATGCTCAAGATTGAAATCCTCCTCGAAAGGGCAGTATTTTGCGGATGGGAGCGCATGGGAGAACTGGGCTGGTCCTCCTTGACGTGGAGGCGGGACAGGGCGGAAGTTTGCAGCCCGCAGCATGCGCGCGAATCCTCCGCCCAAGCGCGGCTTTGCCCGCGCTCAGGGAGAGCCGGGGCATGAACGCGGCTGCCTGCTGAGAGGCGCAGCCATACGGTTGGGGGGGCAGATTGCCAGGGGAACGGGGCTCCGCCGGCCTTTCTGCAAAGACGTCCTCTTTGGCAGCCGCGCAACTGCATACAATTATATTCTAATTCAACGGATTTTACCACCCGTGCCCCTGTAAGATGGGTTGAATTTCTTCCCTGGGGGCTATTGACAACCGCAAAACATACGCCTTATAATACAAGTGAACCAAACATGAGTCTGTTTCAGGGCGGAGTGAAATTCTCCACCGGCGGTGACGGGCCGTGAGCTGTTCAGCCTTTTTCCAGGGGACGGGAGTTCCGATGGCGTGGAGGAAGGAGGGCGGCTCAGAAGCCACAAGTCCGCGAGCCTCTCAGGAGTGCAGAACCGGTTGGAATCCGGTACCGACGGTATAGTCCGGATGAAAGAAACGGCGCGCTTTGCACCCCAATTGATTTGGGTGCCAACGTCATTTCGCCCTGCAACTTTGTTGCAGGGTTTTTTGATGCCCGGGAGGGGGAACCCCGACGGGCGGCGCATGAGACAGGCCGGAAGCGTTCAAGAAATCATACTTAACTGGAGGCGTCTCATCATGAAAGAAAGCAAGTTCACCGCCCGCAAAGTTGCAACCCTGGGGATGCTGGCGGCCATCTCCACCGTCCTGGTGCTCTTCGTGCACTTTCCCATTTTCCCCACCGCGGCCTTCCTTGAGTACGACCCGGCGGACATCCCGATTCTCATCGGCACCTTCCTCTTCGGGCCGTGGAGCGGCCTGCTGCTGACCTTTGTGGTCTGCCTCATTCAGGGCTTCACTGTCAGCTTCGCAATGGGCGGCATGTCTGGCATCCTTATGCACCTGGTGGCCACGGGCGCCATGGTGCTGGTGGCCGGATCCATCTATCAGCATGGCAAGAGCCTCAAGCGTGCCATTGTGGCCCTCATCGCAGGCGCTCTGACCATGACGGTGGTCATGATCCCCTGCAACCTCATTATCACCCCCGCCTTCACAGGCGCGCCGGTCAATGCCGTGGTGGATATGCTCCTGCCCATCATCGTCCCCTTTAACCTCATCAAGGCGGGCGCCAACTGCCTCGTAACCTTCTTCGTGTATAAGCCCATCAGCAAGCTCTACAAGCACGAAAAAAAGGCCGTGGCGGCGTAGCCCATCCAATTCAGGCCCTTTCGACGGGTTTGGATTTCATTGCTCAGACTAAGCGAAACAGATGAATGAGAGCGGGCCGCCCCTGGATTCGGGCGGCCCGCTTATTATATCCTCTCCTTTGGAGAGGGCGCCCCTCTGGGTGTGACAGGAGGTTCCGCCCTGGTCCGGACTGGGGACAGGTATTTCCTCTCCCGCGTCGGGACGGGCCAGACCCATCGGTTCTTTTTCCCAGATGTCCTCTGCCATGCGGACAGGGGCCGGCGGGGTGATGAACGGTGTTTTTGTCCTGGGATTGCCGGTATTTGTCCGACCTGGCCGTTGCCGCCGCCAGGGCGGCACGCTATAATAATGCAGTAGTATTTTGTTTAAAATACCCTCTGCGGACACAAGGGATCAGGAATCGAACAGGACATTCGCCAAGGAAGGAAGGAACCCTGAAATGAGAATTTTTGTCTATAGCTGCCGGGATTTTGACGAGGACGCATATTTTGCCCAGTACTCCCGGGAATACGGCGTGGAACTCGGAATCTGCCGGGATGCGCCCACGCTGGAGAACGCCCATCTCGCCAAGGGCTACGATGCTGTCAGCATCCTCACCACCCCGGTGGACGGGCCGCTCGTGGAGGAATTCCACAGGCTGGGCATCCGTATGATCTCCACCCGCACGGTGGGCTATGACCATGTGGACTGCGTCAGGGCCAAGGAGCTGGGGGTCCAGGTGAGCAACGCCACCTATCCGGCGGACAGCGTTGCGGAGTACACCGTCATGCTCATGATGATGACCATCCGCCGCATGAAGCGGATCCTGGAGCGGGCCGCTCTCAACGACTTCTCTCTCAAGGGGAACCAGGGCCGCATCCTGACGGACTACACGGTGGGCGTCGTGGGTACGGGCAAGATCGGCAGGCGGGTGGTGGAGCTTCTGTCGGGCTTCGGCTGTACTGTTCTGGCCTATGATCTATACGAGAGCGAGGAGGTCAAAGCGCATGCCCAGTATGTGAGCCTGGACGAGATTTACGCCCGCTGCGGCCTCATCACCTTCCATATGCCCCTCAATGAACAGAATTTTCACATGGTCAGCGCCGAAAGCATCGCCAGGATGCGGGACGGGGTGGTGCTCATCAATACCGCCCGGGGAGGACTCATTGACTCCGCAGCCCTCATCGCCGGGCTCGAGAGCGGCAAGATTGGCGGCGCGGGGCTGGACGTGGTGGAGAACGAGTTTGACCTGTACTACTACGACCGCAAGGCGGACGTGTTTGAGAACCATGAGCTCTTCATCCTGCGGGGCTTCCCCAACGTCGTTGTCACCCCCCATATGGCCTTCTACACTGACAGCGCTGTTTCGAACATGGTGCTCAGCTCAGTCAAAAGCTGCGTGCTGATGGAGGAGGGCAAGGAGAACCCCTGGCGGGTGGTATAACCTTCCTTCAGGCCAGGGACAGACAGAGAGGAGGGAGTCCATGCAGGGGAAAAACGCGGGCCGCGCCGGACGGCTGATAGGCTTGAGCGCCCTGCTGGCCGCCCTGCTGGCGGCTGCCCTGCTTCTGTGGAAACCGGGCGGAGGGGAGGGCCCGGCCTCTCCTCCGGGTGAGTTGGGGGCTGTTGTCCCGCCGGCGGAGGAGAAAACGCCCCAACCTGCGGAGCCCGTCGCGGAGGCCGGCCGGCCTGTCCCGGCCTTTGTTTTTCAGCAGGCGCCGCTGCCCCAGTATTTCCGGGACTTTTTGGAGGATGGCTGGGAGGCGGATTATCGCAGCGTGATGGAGGCCCTGTAC
>JAHZEH010000012.1:4457-12129 GCA_019421925.1 Clostridia bacterium | reverse complement strand
TGCCGTCGGTCTCCACAGAGGAGGAGTGGGAACAGCTGCGCCGCCCGGTGCAGCTCGCGTTTCCTCCCCGCGCCCTCCTGTATGACGCCCATTACTACCAGGGTGAGGGCCCCTTCTCCTTTGACGGGGGAACGGGCCTGCTGACCATCCGCTATGGCTGGGAGCAGGAGCTCCCCTCCGTGGCCGGGCGGGAGGAGTATCTGGAGGCCGTTGAAGCCTTTCAGCGGACTGTCACGGGGATTTTCGACGCCTGCGTGACCGACCTGTCAGATGCGGAGGGCACGGCGGGGGAACTCTACGACTATGTTTCCAGCACGCTCAGCTATGAGCTGGACATGCGGCTGGACCTGTACGACGCTTTTACACGCCGCATCGCCTACTGCCAGACCTACTCCCAGATGTACCAGTATCTGATGTGGCAGGCGGGCTATGAGTGCTGGCTGTGCGGCGGTGGAAATTATGACCACCAGTGGAACGTCATCTGGCTGGACGGCCAGCCCTACCATGTGGATACAACCTGGCAGTCCACCGGGGAGTGCCGCGAGCGCTATTATTTCGCTATGAGCGATTTCTTTGCCGAGAGCACCGGCCACGGGCCGAGCAGCGAATATATGCGCGCCGATGTTCTTCTCGACCACAGTGAGGCCCTGTCCTGCACAGACGGGAAGTTCGACGCATTCTACCGGGGAGCGGAGTAAATAAAAAAGAGCGGCGGGAGGCAAATAACGCCTCCCGCCGCTTCGTCCGGAGGGGCAGCTTTCACATGACGCCCCGGTCCCGCAGGTCGTTCCCGCAGAAGGGGCATACGCCCTGCTTCTCAACGCTGCCTTTCCGCAGGGGCAGGCCCTTGCCGCAGTGGGGGCAGCGCCAGAAGTGCCTGCACACCAGGCAGTAAATGACCACGAGCAGAAAGCCCAGGCCAAGGACTGCACAGGCCAGGGAGTTACGGTTAAAAAATAAAAGGGAAGAGAACATCACGCAGACGCCCGCGTAAAAGGACCAGTTTGCAATCGTTCTCCACTTCCATAAATTCATGCCAAATAGACCTCTTTTTCAGGGTTATCTTTAGTCTAACCAACTTTCTTCCGCTTCAACAGACATTTTGGGGATAATATGCGGATTCCGGGCTGACTTGACGGCTTTGAGGGACAAAATAACAGCCCCGCCTTCCGGCGGGGCTGTCGAATGTACAAAGCCTGCCTCCTATTTAATGGTCACGGCATATACGCCCATGCGGTTGATTGTGGTCGCGGCCTGCTCCTTCTTCTCGTCGAATGAGGTCTTGAAGGAGTAGGTCTTGCCGTCCAGGGAGGCGGTCACCTTTGCGCCCTCCTTGATGGCGGAGGGCATAGTCAGCCTGAAGGCCACCGGGAACTGGGAGAGGGGATAGGTCAGGCCGCCGGCTGTAACCGAGGCGGAGATCTCATACAGGGGGCTGAGCAGTTTACGGCTGTTGAAATAGGCCGGGGCGGACAGGCTGTCCAGCTTTTTGACCTGCAAGGTGCAGGGCAGGGAGGCATAGCCCGTATTGCCCTTTGCCTTCACCTCCTTGATAGAACCCTTGGCCAGGCTGTCTCTCTGGATGAGCTTATCTGTGGAGCTGTAGAGGGTGCCGGTCAGGACGAGGGCGTCCTCTGTGACCTGCACGCCCGTCTCCGCCACAAAATAGGGGCTGGAGGGGGAGGGGGATACAAAATACAGGGAGAAGTCCCGGCCGAAGGTCATGTTGCCCCGGGCGAAAAGGGGGACGTTGGACGCCTCCCTGTCAGAGGCATCCAGGTCAGGGTAATAGGTGGTGGAGCGGGCTGTCAGATTGGCCGAGAGGATGGAGACCTTGCTGCCCGCCTCGAAATAGAATCCGGAGTTGGTGTAGGAGGTGGTTTTGCGGTTGTTGCTGGCCTGGGCGGTGAACGGGGCGGACTGATCCATGAGGAAGGTCCCTCCCTTGGAGATATAGGCGAAGCCGCCCGGCGTATAGCCCGTCACCCCGGACACTGTGCAGTTCTCCATCTGGAAGGAGCCGTTTCCGCCCACCAGCACCCCCGCGCAGCGGGAGGAGCGGTTGATGTTCCTGGTAAAGGCGGTCTCCCTGGCGGTGAACTTACCGCCGCTGAGGACATAGACCAGGGGGGAATAAGCGCTGATCTTGCTGCTGTAGCCGTTGAGGGTGATGCGCGTCAGGGTCAGGTTCCCCTTGCCGTTGATATAGGAACCCACCTCAAAGAGCACCCCCTTGAAGCCCGCATCCCGCAGGAGGGTGGCGGAGGCTGTCTCGGAGTCGGATTTGATGACAATGTGCTTGCCCCCGTCGATGGTGAGCTGATCCTTGACACGGATCTCCATGTTGGAGGGGATGGTGATGACCGTGGGGTTCTTCGCGTCCGTAGAGGCGTTCTTGATGGCGCTCTGCAGCTCCGTGAAGGTGCTCACCGTCACCTCATAGACCATGGGGTCCTTGTCAATCTCCACAGCCAGGGCCCGCAGGGGCAGAAGGGCGAAGCACAGGGCGAGCGCCGCACAGATGAGTTTATTTTTTTTCATGGTATGGTTTTCCTCCCGGTTCCCGAAGTTACGGACATTATATCACGGAAAATTCCGGGGAACAATGCGCTTCTCCCCATTTCCCCTTGCGGCCCCCAGCCGTTGCCCATACAATAGGGTCAGAGGAGAGACCGGTGAGAAAGGAAGGATGAATGATGAAACTGCGCACCATGAGGTGGACAGGCGAGAGCCTGCTTCTGCTGGATCAGACACTGCTGCCCGGCAGGGTGGAGTATGTCTCCATCACGACCTGCGCCCAGATGACAGAGGCCATCGCCACGATGCAGGTAAGGGGTGCTCCCGCGATCGGCGTGGCGGCAGCCTACGGCATGGTTCTGGCCGCCCGGGAGGCTGCGAAGGAGGAGGACTTCATGGCCGCCCTTGTCCGCAGGGGGGAGCTCCTGCGCGCCGCCCGGCCCACCGCCGTCAATCTCATGTGGGCGGTGGAGCGCATGCTGGCGAGGGCCGGGGAGATGGAGGGCCCAGAGCGGATATGCGCCGCCCTGGAGGCGGAGGCAAATGCCATTTATGCCGAGGATGGGGCCATCAACCGGGCCCTGGGCGAGAACCTGCTCTCCCTGCTCAAGGAGGGGGACGGGGTGCTTACCCACTGCAATGCGGGCGCTCTGGCCGCCACGGAGTATGGTACCGCTCTCGCCCCCTTCTATCTGGCGGCGGAGCGGGGCTTCCCCCTGCGCATCTATGCCGACGAGACCCGGCCCCGTCTCCAGGGGGCCAGGCTTACCGCCTTTGAGCTGCACCAGGCCGGATTGCCGGTGACATTGCTCTGCGACAGCATGGCGGCAGTGCTTATGGCGCAGGGGAAGATCAACGCCGTCATCACGGGCTGCGACCGGGTGGCGGCCAACGGGGATACGGCCAACAAAATCGGCACCTTTTCTCTGTCCATCGTGGCGAAGCACTTCTCCGTGCCCCTTTATATCGCCGCGCCCAGCCCCACCATTGACCTGAACTGCCCGGATGGGGCGTCCATCCCCATTGAGGAGCGGGACCCTGAGGAGGTGGCGCTCATCAACGGGGAGCGCATCACCGCCGACGGGGTGGCTATCTTTAACCCCTCCTTCGACGTCACGCCCGCCTCACATATCGCCGCCATTGTGACGGAAAAGGGGATTGCGCGCCCGCCCTACGGGAGAGGAATCCGGGAGCTGTTGAGGACCTAGTGCCCTCAAACAGAGGGATTTTCGCGCCCCGCTCATCCCCCATTCACAGAATCGTCACCTGTGAAGGATAAAATCAGTTCAAAGCCCGTTCTTATGTTTGAGGAGGTTACCGCAAGATGGCCCGCATATTAGTCGCCGACGACGAGGATAAGATCCGCTCCATCATCCGGAAATACGCCCAGTTCGAGGGGTATGAGGTGGACGAGGCGGAAAACGGCATGGTGGCCGTGGAGAAGTGCGAAAAAAAGAATTTCGACGTCATTATTATGGATGTGATGATGCCGGAGCTGGATGGCTTTTCCGCCTGCCGGGAGATCCGCAAGCACAAGGATATCCCGGTGCTCATGCTCTCCGCCCGGGGGGAGGAATACGACAAGCTCCACGGTTTTGAGCTGGGCATCGACGACTATGTCATCAAGCCCTTCTCCCCCCGGGAGCTGATGATGCGCCTCAACGTCATCATCACCCGCAACAGCGGCAAGCAGGCCCCGAGGGAGGTCCAGTCCTTTGAGGGGCTGACGGTCGACTTCTCCGCCAGGGTGGTGACGGTGGACGGGAAGCGGGTGGACCTCTCCCCCAAGGAATATGATCTGCTCAGTTTTTTTATCAACAACAAGGGCCTGGCGCTGACCAGGGAGAAGCTCATCTCCGAGGTCTGGGGCTATGACTTCTACGGGGACGACAGGACGCTTGACACCCATATCAAGCTCCTGCGGGGCAGCCTGGGGCCATACCGCAAGTTTATCGTGACGCTCAGGGGGGTGGGATACCGGTTTGAAACATAAGAAACTCACCGTCAAATGGAAGATATTCGCCTATTTCCTGGTTTTTGTGGCCCTGATTCTGATCATTCTCTGGCTGTTTCAGACTGTTTTTCTCGATACGTTCTACAAGGCCATCAAAACCGCGCAGATCAAGGCCTGCGCGTGCGAGATCGCGCGCAGCCTGGAGATTGAGGACTTCAGCTCCTTTATCACGGAGATATCCCGCCGCTACGATACCAAGGTCTATGTGGTCAGGGAGGACGGGACTGTTCTGGCCAACACCGCTAAATGGGAGGGCGACGCCACCCTGGCTATCCCGGAGCAGGAGCTGGCGGGTTTTTTTCAAACCGTGAGGGATGCGGGAGGGAGTCTCAATCAGGTCCAGGAGAGCAGGACCTTCTCCCCGGAGCAGTTTGGGGAGGAGCGGAATCCCAACCCCTTCTTCCCCCTGCGGGCGCGGGGGCCCATGGTGAACCTGACCTATACCCTGCTGGCCGGGGAGAATAAGGATACGCTTATTCTGCTGGGGGCCTATATCACCCCCGTGGACGCCACTGTGCAGACGCTGCGCATCCAGCTCCTGTGCGTGACCGCCATCATGGTGGCCATTGCCCTGGTCCTGGCTTTCATCATCTCCCGGAAGATCAGCAGGCCCATCGCCCGGCTGGGGGAATCCGCCCAGGAGCTGGCCCTCGGCAGGCCGGGGGTGAGGTTTGAGGCGTCGGGCTACTGGGAGATCATGGAGCTCTCAGATACCCTCAACTATGCTTCCGCCGAGCTCTCCAAGGTGGAGGAGCTGCGGAGGGAGCTGATCGCCAACGTCTCTCATGACCTGCGTACCCCTCTGACCATGATCTCGGCCTATGCCGAGGGCATGCGTGACTTGCCCGGGGAGAACAACGCCGAGAACGCCCAGATCATTATCGATGAGGCCCGCCGGCTGGCCACCCTGGTCAACGACCTGCTGGATTTGTCCAAGCTCCAGAGCGGCAGCCAGGAGATTCAGCGGGAGAAATTCAACTTCACTGAGTCCGTGCGGTCCATTATCACCCGCTATGCCAAGCTCACCAAAAACCGGGGATTCTCGATCGACTTCCAGTACGACAGGACCGCCTATGTCTGCGGGGACGAGCTGCGCATCTCCCAGGTCATCTACAACATCGTGGGCAATGCCGTCAACTACACGGGGGAGGACAAGAAGGTGTTCGTCCGGCAGTCCTGCGACGGCGGCGAGGTGCTTTTGGAGGTGACGGACACGGGCGAGGGCATTCCGGAGGAGGAATTGCCCTATGTATTTGAGCGGTACTACCGCAGCAAAAAGACCCACAAGAGGGCGGAGGTGGGGACGGGCATCGGCCTGTCCATCGCCAAGGAGGTCCTGCTCATGCACGGCGCGCGCTATGGCGTCCGCAGCACAGTGGGCAGGGGCAGCACCTTCTGGTTCGCCCTGCCCAGGGAGAAGAAGGAGAGAAGATAGGGGGGATTTTTAAAAATCCCCCCTAACCCCCAAAACCTTTGTGAGAAGCAAAATGGACGGATATTTCCGTCCATTTTGCTTCTCTGAAAAGGGGATTCCCAAGGGGAATCGTCCCTTTGGCGGGAGTTTGAGGGCAGCGCTCTCAAGAGAGCGTCCTCCCCGCAGTCTCCCCGGCGGCCAGGCCGCTGGCCCAGGCCCAGTGCAGATTGAACCCGCCGCACTCCCCTGTTACGTCCAGGATCTCCCCGGCGGCGTAGAGGCCGGGGTGCAGCCGGGATTCCAGCGTCCTCGGATCGAATTGGGAGAGAGCGGCGCCTCCCCCGGTGACCTGGGCGGAGGGGAAGCCCTGGGTGCCTGTGACGTTCAGCCGGAAATCCCCGCAGACGGAGGACAGAGCGGAGAGAGCCCCCCGCCCCAGGACGTCGCAGGGGGTGCTCCCGCTCACCCCCGCCCGCTCCAGGACGAGGGCGGAGAGCCGCTTGTGGAGCAGGCCGGTGAAGAGCTGCCCTGCGGGCAGGCCGCGCCTGCGGGCGGCCTGGGCGGCCAGCATGGCGGGCAGGTCCTCCCACTGGGGGAAGAGATGGAGGGAGACCTCCGCCGTTCCCCCGGTCTGGAGGCAGGGGCCGAGAGCCAGGGAGGCCTGGAGGGCGGGGATACCCGAGAGACCGTACTCCGTAAAGAGCAGTTCCCCCTCCTCCTGCCGGACAAGAGAGCGGTTTGCAAACGAGCGGATCAGGGCCTTTATCCGCACCCCTTTGAGCCCACGTATGGGACTGGTCCCGGTGCGAAGCTGCACAAGGGCGGGGTAGGGCGCCTCGATTTTATGGCCCAGGGCGCGCAGGAGGGAAAAACCGCTGCCGTCCGTGCCGAAGTTGGGGGCGGCCATGCCCCCCGCCGCCAAAATTACTTTCTGGGCCGCAAGGGGAGCCCCCTGGGCAGGGGTCAGAGTGAAGCCCCGCTTTTCCGGGGAAATCGAGCGGACCTCCCAGCCGCACCGCTCCTCTACGCCCAGACGGGCGCAGGCAAGCCGGAGTACGTCCAGCACAGCGGAGGCCTGCCCGCTGGCAGGGTACACCCGCCCCTCGTCCTCCGCCCTTGCGAGCAGCCCGAGGTCCTCAAAGAAGGCGAGTACGGTCTCGGGGGAGTAACGCCGCAGGAGGGAGGCGGCGGGACGCAGATCGGTCCCGGAGTAGCGCTCAGGGGAGGCGGCGAGGTTGGTCAGGTTGCAGCGGCCGTTGCCGGTGGCAAGAATTTTGCGGCCCACCCGGTCGCCCCGCTCGAGGAGGAGCACCTGGGCTTTTGGGGATGCCTGCTTGGCAGCGACGGCGGCGGCCAAACCGGATGCGCCGCCGCCTGCGATGGCAATGGTTTTGGGCATGGGGGCAATTCCTTTCCCGGCGGATTTGCATCCGCCCACGCTTTTGCGGTATAATAAATTTCAGCCCCCGAGAAGAGATTCGGGGTGCAAGAGAGAAGGAGGCGTTCCGTGGTGAACAAAGCAATTCCCGGCCCCTACCGTGAAGTGCGCATGGAAGCCGGCCCGCATGGGGGAGCCTATTCGGTTACGTACTATTTTAACAGCAAATACAAGCCTGTAGTCAAGGAAGAAGCCACCCGAAGCATCACCCATGAATATGATGAAAAGGGCCGTTCCATCTTCCTTGACTACAGGCTTGTATTTGCTGTTAAAATAGTACGTAACCGAA
>JAHZEH010000012.1:0-4447 GCA_019421925.1 Clostridia bacterium | reverse complement strand
GAGGAATAAGCGCGAAAAGCCTGCCCCGAGAACAACTCTCGGGGCAGGTTTTTTCATTGCTCAGGCTACGGCACCATATAGGCCCGGGCGATCGCCTTGAAGCCGCAGCTGCTGAGACTCTCGGTCACCAGGGCCCGCAGCTCGCTGTAGCTGACGCTCTCTCTGCCGGCAAGCCGGACGCCTACCTCCTCAAGCACATAGTCGATGTCCCCGCGGGTCATGGGCTGTTCCAGCTCGTCGGAGATGTGGGCCAGGGTGAGGGCGATTTTTGTCTGATCGTATTCCTGTACCCGTCCGTCCCGTTTGATCACTTTCATGGCGCACCTCAACTTTCCGGCGGCGGCTGCCGCTGGGGCCGCCGCTTTATCGTGATATCCACCCCTGCGGGCGGAGAAGGGATTCCATCCGTCCGGCGGGGGAGCTGTCCCTCCGGGCCGTCCGGATAGAACCGTAAACCGGGGGAGCGCACCCCTCCCGGAAAATCAGGCTGATGTCCATGGATTCGTCCCATACCATCCCCCTGAAGGGAAATGGGGCGGGGCCTTTTCCCCCGGGCGGCTATATATGGCTGAAGAACGCCTGCGCCGTCGAATAAACTCCTGATTCCCGGCCGCTGCGGGGAATCGGCCCGGAGGCCCTCTGTTCTGTTCAGCAATCCAGTTCTGATGCCCTCATGTTACCATATTTATCAACAGATATGCAAGGTGCGGCAGTGTATGCTGCAAGCCGGAAGGGATCAGGGGCCATCAAAAACCCCGGGAGGAGGCTCCTCAGGGGTGCAGCCACCGGCGCGGCGGAATCAGTTCAGGGGTGCCGGGGGTCCCTTCAAGGGGATTCAAATAGAAAGGAAAAGGGACCGGACGAATCCGGTCCCTTTCTTGTTATGCTTTGGATTGATACGCGGGGATGTGTACAATGACCTCCCGCTCAAGGGAGCGGCGAAGCCGGTTTCGCGGCTTACTTCGCAGCGTTAAGCCCCGCGATGCGGCCGAAGGTGAAGATGTCGGCGATGGCGTTGCCGCCCAGGCGGTTGCCCGCATGGATGCCGCCCGTGACCTCGCCTGCGGCCCACAGGCCGGGGATGGCGGTGCCGTCGGTGCGCAGCACCTCCGTCTGGGTGTTGATGACCACGCCGCCCATGGTGTGGTGCAGGGAGGCCTTGCGGGGGCTGATGCAGATGCCCAGGTTGGGATCAGCCTCAATGGCCTCCAGGTCGATATAGCCGGAGAGGACCTCCTTGCCGAAATCGCTGTCGTGCTGAGCGGCAACATAGCTGTTGTATTTCTCGATGGTCTCGCGCAGTTTTTCCTCGGTGAAAGCGGGAGCGCAGCCCGCCGCGGGGGTCTTGGTGGCCTCGGCCAGCTCGGCGAGGGTGGAGCCGTACCAGATATGGCCGCCCTCCACCATCTGCTTGATGGTGCCGCCCATGCCCCGGCCCTCATACTCCGCGCCCCGGGCTTTCTTCTCGGGATCGTTCAGGCCGCGGCCGGCGTAGATGATGTAGAAGATGCCGTCCTCCAGTTCCAGGGAAGCCTTGGCCAGCACATCGCGCTCGGCGTACTCGTTGACGAAGCGGTCGCCGTTGCCGTCGATCCAGATCTGGTCGGCAGCGTCGCCCCAGATACCGTCGGTCATGGTGCCCTTGGTGGGGGAGGAGGAGGGCATCATCTGGGCCACCTCCATGCCGAACAGGTCCGCGCCGATGGCCTGGGCCATGACGATGCCGTCGCCCTCATTGGTGCCCATGTTGGTCGAAAGGGTGGTGTCGGACAGGTCGTCGCCCCAGTACTTGTCGTACTCCTTGACCATAGCCGGGTTGGCGCAGTAGCCGCCGGTGGCCAGGACA
This sequence comes from Clostridia bacterium, assembly GCA_019421925.1. Classification (GTDB taxonomy): domain Bacteria; phylum Bacillota; class Clostridia; order Christensenellales; family CALWSW01; genus JAHZEH01. The sequence continues at coordinate 2,601 of JAHZEH010000012.1, read as the reverse complement.
ACGCCTTTGGCAGTGTTGATGGTGACCTTGGTGCCGTCCACCTGCTCGGCCTTGGCGCCCACAACCTTGCCCGAGGCGTCCACGAGCAGCTCGGTACCGGCAGTCTCCGTGTAGATGGTTACGCCGGTCTCCTCCGCAACTTTCTTGAGCTGGGGGATGCGGTCGGCGCCGGACATGAAGGAGTGGGTGCGGGGCCACATGGCGCCCAGAACAGTGCTCAGGCCGTTGGTGGCGCTTGCGCCGTAGGTGGCGTCGAGGCCGATCTCGCCCATCCAGACAAAGCTGTTGAGAGCCTCCTCAGCCAGGGTGCGGGCCAGGTCGAGTTTGGGGGCGATCCAGCTCCCGTCGCTCATCTGGCGCAGGCCGCCGGTATAGATGTGCCACATATGCAGAGAGATGGAGTCGAAGCCGGGCATGTCGGCGTCCGCCTCCTTGCCCTTGTTGGCGGCGTAGAAGGCGTTGATGTCGGCCTTGAGCTGGGTGAGGACCTCCTCCCACTCGGGGTACTGGTCGAATTTGAGGGCCTCATCGGCGGGATCCAGTGCCAGATACCCGTCCAGGGTATCCTTCTGGGCCTTGGTGAGGATCATGAGGGCCTGGGCCTCAGGGTCCACAGCGTTGTAGGCCGCGCCCGCCATCATGGTGTTGCCGCCCAGGACGGAACCCTTCTCAATCAGGATGACCTTGGCGCCGGACTGGGCCGCCGTGATGGCGGCAGAGAGGCCCGCGCCGCCGCCGCCCATGACGAGCACGTCGGTATCCCAGGTCTGGTCGGGCTGGGGGGCGATGTCCACGGGAGCGGCGCGCAGGGCGTCCACGTCCAGGCCGGCGGTCTCGGCCGCCGCCGCAACGGCGTTTTTGATGCCGTTGCTGGCCAGAGTCGCGCCCGTAACGGAGTCAACCGCCAGGGACTGGTACTGGACGATCTGGGCGGGAATCCGCTCCACTGCCACGGCCGCCACGTTGGCGGTCTCGCTGTTTTCAACAAAGTCGATGGCGGTGATGGCGCTGTCCGCCACAGTGATGGATACGGTGATGGGGCCCTGCATGCCGTAGCCGGTGCCCTCAAACACGCCGTTGACGGGCGCGGCTTCGGGTGCGCTGGTGACGGCGGGGGCCGCCTCCGTGGACTGGGGGGAGGCGGTGGGCGCATCCGACTGGGGAGCGGCGCAGGCCGCCATGCTGAACAGCATCAGCAGCGACAGGAACCATGCGAGTGTCTTCTTCATCTTCTTCTTTTGCTCCTTCCTAAAATTGCCTCTTTGGAGGGAGGGCGTGTCCCTCCCTGTATCAGATACTATATCCCCGATCCCAAGATCGGGGTCAACTGTTCCAGGACGGGAAAAGAAGATTTTTTATCAAAGATTAGAAGGAATTTTGTCAGAAACACACAGGAAAACCGGCCTGTTTTTCCAAAAAAACATTTATGTGAACAGAAACCATGAAGCCGGGTGCGGGGTTTAAAATTTGTCAGGGAGGGGCCGCCGTGTTATAGTGGAAAAAAGAGCGGAGCTCTGAGGAAGGGAGGAGGAGCCATGCGCTACAGGATTGGCGCGTTTCAGAAACTGACGGGCCTGACGGAGGGGACGCTGCGCTATTATGAGAAGATGAAGCTTCTGCGCCCGGCCAGACATGACGGGAACGGATACCGCTATTACGACGAGACAGACCTGCTGCAGCTGGTGCAGATCCGCCAGTTTAGCGGGTTCGACATCCCCCTGGGCCATTTGCCCAGGGAGGGAGAGGACGTCTCCTGCGAGCAGATGTATCAGCAGTTTTCGGCGCAGCGGAATCAGCTGGAGCAGACCATAGAGGAACTGCACAACAAACTGGCCCGCATCAAGCTGCATGAGCAGAACTTTGGACGCATCCGCACCGAGCTGGGGACAGTAAACCGGTCCTCCGTCGGCGGCATTTACCGCCTCTTTTTATCCGATCCGGCGGTGGCGGCCCATCCGGAGACGGCTGGGATTGTGAACCGGTGGATGGCCAATATGCCCTATACTCACTCGACCATGCGCATTCCGCTGCGCCAGCTCCGGGAGAGGAAGGAGGGCTGTTATGAGGTGGACGTGGGAATCGGGCTGCTCAAGCGGTACTTCAACGAGCTGGGGGAGACCTTCTGCGAGCCCATGCAATATTCCCCGGCCAATACCAGCGTTCAGGGCATTGTGACGGCCGGGGGGCTGGACGCTTTGGACCGCGGGACGCTCGCGCCCTTTTTCCGGTACATGTCGGAAAACGACCTTCAGCCCATCGGGGACCTATACGGCTGGGTGCTGTATATCACCCAGGAGGGAGGCGCTCCGTGCTATTACCTGAGCCTGCGGGTGGAGGTGGCGTAATGGGCGGGGGTCGAAAAAGTGCTGGCGCGCTTTTTCGAGGATAGCATTCTCCGCCTGGCCGCCTTCCAGGCGCCCGGCCGGCGGAGAATAGAGGAAGCAAATCCTCCGGATTTGTCCGTTCCGGCGTACACGCCGCCGGAGCCGGATGGGACATCAAGGGGTTGCGACCCCTTGATTATCCCCTGGGGATGGGGGACGCCGTCCCCCTGTCCCCCCTGCTGCGGGGACTGTGCCCCCCGTGTCGCCTTGGGCTGGG
>JAHZEH010000119.1:700-6237 GCA_019421925.1 Clostridia bacterium | reverse complement strand
AAAAGAAGCGGCGATCCGAGGTGTGTTTCTAAAATGAACTTCTTCCAGCATAGCATCCGCCAGATAAACTATAGTCGCCTGTCCAAGTACGCTTTTTCCACGTAAAGCGCATATCAGCCCAAGCCGCAGCGTACGCTAAGCGTAGTTCAAACCGCAATACCATCAGCAAAGGAGCGATGAAGATGAACACGGATCATACCCTTCCCACCGTGCATGACAACGGGTGTTTTGAGATACGGCTGGAGAGCATCGGCGGGCTGGGCGCCAATGTGTGCGGCAAACTGCTGGGCGAGCTAGGGGCGGACAAGCTGGGCTTTAACGCGGCCAGCTTCTCCAGCTACGGCTCGGAGAAACGGGGCTCCCCCGTGAAGGCCTTTGTCCGCTGGGCCGCTCCGGGGCGGGAGATCCGCGTCAGCAGCCCCATCCTCCATCCCCATGTCCTGGGCCTTTTCCACGAGGCTATGGCCGGCAAACTCCCCGTCACCGCCGGCGTCACTGAAAAGACCCGCATTGTGCTCAATACCGCAGCGTCCCCCCAGGACGCCCGGGACCACCTCCGTCTCCCCGCGGGCATCCTGCTGTGCGTGGACGCCCAGCGCATCGCCATGGAGCAGAAGACCCGCGTCAACATGGTTATGCTCGGGGCCGTCGCCAAAGCCACGGGCTTTGTGGAACTGGAACCCGTCCTCTCCATCGTCAAAGAGACCCTGGGCAAAAAATACCCCGAACAGTTGGAGCGCAACCTCTCGGGCGTACGGGCTGGTTACGAGGCCGCAGAGGAGACCGCCTTTCCCCTGGACGGAAAATACCCCCTGGAGGACCGAATGGAGGAGGAAGCCCGCTGGGGCTACGAGAACGCCCCCCTGGGCGGCGTCAATCCCCTCATCGGTTCGCTGGTCTCCAACGACGTCTCCGCCAGCCGCCAGGGCTATCTCCCCCTGTTCCTGCCGGAGAAATGCATCCACTGCGGCCAGTGCGACAGCACCTGTCCGGACATGGTGTTCCAGTTTGCCCCCGGCGAGTACCGGGGCAAGCCCGCCTACGTCAACACCGGATTGGATTACCACCATTGCAAGGGCTGCCTGCGCTGCGTGGAGATCTGCCCCACAGCCGCCCTGGTACGCGGCCTGGAGGCCGAGCACCCCCACCCCGTCCACTTCGTACGCAATCTCGCCCTGCTGCCCAGGGAAGTGCAGTTCGACGACGTGGGGGCCAACTCCTGGATTACCAGCGAGAGTTACCTGGACGAAAAACGTATGGAAGGAGGTCTTGTGTGATGCGCCCCCAGAAATTTCTCTATGAGAGCGGCAACGAGCTGGCCGCCTACGCCGCCAAGCAGATCAACTACCACGTGATGGGCTACTACCCCATCACCCCCTCCACCCAGATCGCCGAACAGCTTGACCTGATGAAATCGGAGGGGGAGCACGATATTTCTCTCATCCCCGCGGAGGGGGAGCACAGCGCTGCGGGGATCTGCTATGGCGCGTCCGCCGGCGGGGGCCGCGTCTTCAACGCCACCAGCGCCAACGGCCTGCTCTACGCCCTGGAACAGCTCCCCGTCCAGTCCGGCACCCGCTTTCCCATGGTGATGAACGTGGCCTGCCGTACTGTCTCCGGCCCCCTCTCCATCAAGGGGGACCACAGCGACATCATGTATACCCTCAACACCGGCTGGCTGATCTTTTTTGCCAGCACCCCCCAGGCCGTGTACGACCTCAACCTCTGCGCCCTCAAGGTGGCTGAGCAGGTCAAGCTGCCCGCTATCGTGGCCTTCGACGGCTTCTTTACCAGCCATCAGAAGTGCCGGTGCGCCGTCTGGGAGCGGGATGAGGACGTGCGGCAGTTTCTAGGGGAGTACCATCCCGAATATACGGCCCTCTCCCCCGAAACCCCCGTCACAATCGGCTCCTACATGAACGAGCCCGATATCCTCAACAACAAATACCAGCTGCATCTGGCGATGGAGGAGGCCCGTGCCGTCATCCCCGCGGTATTTGAGGAATATGAGTCCCTCACAGGCAGGAGCTACCACTTTACCGAGGGCTACCGCTGCGGGGACGCGGAAGTGGTTCTCTTTGTTCTGGGCTCCAGCTTCCACACCGCCAGGGAGGCGGTCGACCGGCTGCGCCAGGAAGGTAAAAAGGCGGGCGTTTTTACAGCCAATCTGCTGCGCCCCTTTCCGGCAGACGCCCTGTGGAAGCACTGCCGGAGCGCCAGGGCTATCGTCGTGGCCGACAGGCAGGACAGCTACGGCGCCCGAGGCGGCAACATGACGCTGGAGATCAAGGCGATGCTCCAGGAGAACAGCTGTACTGTCCCCGTACTTAGCCGGGTCTACGGCCTGGGCGGGCGGGACTTCTATGTGGAGGACGCCCTGGAGCTCTTTCGCCAGGGATTTGACTCCTCCCCCCAATCCTTCGACTACCTGGGCCAGCATCCAGGCGACCCCAACCTGAATCCCAAACCCTATTTCGCCCCCGTCACAGCCCAGGAGACCTCCCTCGGGGTCACTGTCTGCCAAATTCAGGATGGGACCGTCACCGCCAAGGGAGGCAATGTTCGCGAGACCACCAAAATGCCCAAACGCCTGGCCCCAGGGCACGGTGCCTGCCCGGGATGCGGCATTCCGGTCAATATCAACCTGTTGCTTCGGGGCATTGAGGGCAATGTGGTCCTGCTCTTCCACACGGGCTGCGGCATGGTCGTCACGGCCCCCTACCCCAAAACCGCCTTCAAGGTCCCCTTTATCCACAACCTTTTCCAGAACGGCCCTGCCACCCTCTCCGGGCTCATCGAGATGTACCGCCAGAGGATGGCCCGCGGGGAGCTGTCCAACCAGGAGTTGACCTTCATCATGGTCAGCGGGGACGGCGGCATGGATATCGGCATGGGCAGCGCCATCGGCACAGCAGTGCGGGATGTCCCCTTTATCCTCCTGGAATATGACAACGGCGGCTATATGAACACCGGATACCAGCTCTCCTACTCCACCCCCAAGGGGGCCAAGAGCTCCACCTCCCATGTGGGCAAAACCCAATATGGCAAGCAGTTCTTTCACAAGGACACCCCTCAGATCATGGCTGCGACCGGCATCCCCTATGTGGCAACCGCCGCCGAGAGCCACCCTGCGGACTTCATCCAGAAGGCGGCCAAGGCCCAGTACTTTGCCCGCCAGGGAGGGATGGCCTATCTGAAGGCGCTCTCGGCCTGCCCCCTCAACTGGGGTGACGCGCCCAACAAGGAGCGCTCTGTCATCGGCGCGGCGGTGGACTGCTGCTATTTCCCACTCTACGAGGTCCAGCACGGCAAAACCGCCCTCAGCTATAACCCGGAGGACAAGGGCAAAAAGGCGCCCATCCTGGACTGGTTGTCCATGATGGGGCGCACCAAGCATCTGGCCGGGGAGCAGTACGCGCCCATCGTCCAGGACATCCAGCAGGAGGTGGACCGGCGCTGGGAACGTCTCAAGGCCCGTGCCCAGAGCGAACTGCTCTGATCCATGCAAAGGGGAGGGTAGGATGCCCTCCCCTTTGCATGTTTTTTCACAAAAACCGTTGACCGGTAGGCCCTTTGCCGTTTTATAATGAATAATAACACTGTCCAAAAGGAGAGTTGGGTCATGAACTACCGGATCGGCGAGGTAGCCAAAATTATTGGAACATCCAAGGAGGCCATCCGCTATTTTGAAAAGATGAACTGCATCAGCGAGCCCGCCCGCAACGCCTCCGGCTACCGGGAGTACGATCCCCTGCAGATGGGGGTTTTACGCTGGTTCAGGCTGTACCGCGGCTATGGCTATACAATGAGCGAGTCCGCCCAGCTCATCAACGCCGGAGACATGGAGGACGTACGCCCCGTCTTTGACGGCGGCCTGGAGCGTCTGCGGGAAAAGATCCGCTACCTGCAGAAATGCGAGGCCGATCTTGAGTCTTTCATCTCGGCCATCTATGCTGAGGACGGAACGCAGCAGCCCTTCCGCCTTGAAACCAGCCCCGGCCTGTACCGCATCTCGTTCGAGTATAAGAACCAACTGCGTATCGCTGGAAAACAGGGCGAAACCTACCGGCAGTGGACCGAGAGAATGCCTCTGGTCAAATATACCCCTCTCTTCCACCGCGAAGATCTGGAGCGGGGCCTGCTTGAAATGGACAGCGGACTGGGTGTCTTTGAGGAGGACGTGCTTGGCTGGGACCCCGCCGCCTCCAGCCATGTGGAGTACCATCCTCCCCGGCTCTGCGTGACGGGGTTGGTGGTCTCCCCTCCCCTGGAATACAGTTCCTTGCAGGGCATTTGGGACTTCATGGAGGATCGGGGCCTCGCTCTGGCCGGTGACGCTTTCAGCCGTCCGGCCGCCTTCCACAAGTCGGATGGCATTCCCTATTTCACCTGCAAATTCTATGTCCCAGTGCGTGAAAAATAATGTAAAATGGGGCTTGACCCCAAAGGCCCTTCGCTCTGTATCCTTTTGTTAGGCCCAGGCAATCCCCTCTGGGCAATACAAAAGGAGGAATGGCTCCATGTTCAAACGTTTTCTTTCCCTGCTGCTCTGCCTGCTGCTCCCGCTGAGCATGGCGGCATGCGCACAGCCCGCAGAACAAGCGGCAGCGCCCAGCCCGTCAGCAGCGCCTGCGGTTACACAGACGCCCCAGCCCGCCGCCTATACTGCGGGCACCTATACCGGCTCAGGCCGGGGCAGCAACGGCGACATCACTGTCTCCGTGACCTGTTCGGATTCTCAGATCACCGGTATTGAGATTCTCGAGCAGGACGAGACCTATTTCATCTTCATGTACCCCGAGGAGGTCATCCCCGCCCGCATTCTGGAAAAACAGAGTCTGGCCGTGGACACCGTTGCAGGCGCGACCCTCTCCAGCAACGGTATCCTTTCCGCCGTCGCGGACGCCCTCACCCAGGCCGGGGGAGATCTCGACGCCCTGCGCGCAGTTCCGGAGGCGGTAAAGGGGGAGACCCGGACGCTGGAGTGCGAGGTGTTGGTGGTGGGCGCGGGTTTTGCCGGCCTATCCGCCGCCAACCGCCTGCAGCAGAACGGCGTAGACGTACTGCTGATTGAACAGCTTGATTATACCGGCGGCAGCGGCCGCTTTGCCACGGGCGCATTCATGCTGGCGGACTCGGACGGGTCCCTCGCCCTCATGAAGAATTACATGTCCGGCCGCTACTACTTTGACGACTTCCCCGTGGCCGAGGGCACCCCAAACGTGGAACGTATCATGAAAAACCTGGAGGCCACCCGGGATGTGTACGGCATGTTTGAGACCTTGGGCGTGGGGATGACCCTGGTGTCCCCCGATATCAACGCCTATATCCTGAACCTTCCCGACAGTCTCGCCCCCTACGCGGCCACGGAGACCAACATCAACGGCTACGGCAGTTGGGGCAGCGAGAGCCTCCGGGAGGCCTATGTGAACCAGGGCGGCAAGCTCATGCTCCACACCAGGGCTACCACTCTCCTCCAGGACGCCTCAGGCGCCATCATCGGGGCCGCCGCTGAGGGCGCGGACTGTGATTATGTG
>JAHZEH010000119.1:0-690 GCA_019421925.1 Clostridia bacterium | reverse complement strand
TGATCAACGCCCAATCGGTCATCCTGGCCACGGGCAGCTACAGCCACAACCAGGAGCTGCTCCAGGAGAACCTCCCTTGGCGGGTGGGCGACTACTCCGCCACCTCCATCGGCGCGGACGGCTCGGGCATTGAAATGGCTCTGGCCGTGGGCGGCGTGATGACCGAGGACAACTACGTAAACGGCGGTGCGCGCGTGGCCGACCCCATGACCGCCCTCTCCACCGTGGACGGTTACTGGAAGTCCAGCGACTGCAGCTCCAGCATCGCCATGATCGTGGGGCGCAGGGGTGAGCGGCTTGCCAGCGAACAGGACGACCGCTACTTCCGCTATTACCCCAACGAGAACGGCCTCGATCAGTTTTTTGCCGTATACGACAGCGCCCAGCTCCAGAGCGTGGACAAATTGGCTGAACTGGGCGCCCTGGCCAGCGAAAACGGCCCCTATTACAAAGCGGAAACCCTGGAAGAGCTGGCGGCCAAGTGCGGCTTCGACACCCAGACCTTCCTCAATTCCGTCTCCACCTTCAACTATTGCTGCGAGACAGGCGAGGACGTATTCGACCCCAGCCTGATCGACGCAGACTCCTACAGCCAGGATGACGCCGACCACGGCGCGGGCGGGGCAACAGAGAAGCTGCCCCTCGCGGAGGGCCCCTTCTACGCCACGCGGCTGACCTTTGTCGGTTTCG
>JAHZEH010000118.1 GCA_019421925.1 Clostridia bacterium | reverse complement strand
AGATGAGCCATCGATCTAGTATGTATGAGGAGATCATTGGGAGCGCGCGGGATTCTCTGCGCCGCCTGATGAACATCCCTGACAATTACACCATTTTGTTCCTCCAGGGCGGCGCGTCCACCCAGTTCGCCATGATCCCCATGAATCTGATGAAAACCGGGAAGGCGGACTATGTGGTCACCGGTTCCTTTGCCAAAAAGGCCGCTGCCGAGGCCAAAAAATATGGCAAAGTAAACGTGGTAGCCAGCTCCGAGGACCGCAAATTTGCCTATATTCCCCGTTTGAGCGCGGACATGTTCGATCCCGAGGCGGACTATGTCCACATCACCACCAACAACACCATCTACGGCACCAGCTACCGCAGGAATCTGCCCGATGTGGGCGGCAATATCCTGGTGGCGGACATGTCCTCCAATATTCTCTCCGAGGAAATGGACGTGAGCAAGTTCGGCCTGATCTATGCCGGAGCCCAGAAAAACATCGGTCCCGCCGGCGTCACCATTGTCATCATCCGCAACGACCTCATCGGCGAGCCTATCGCGGACTTCGTCCCCTCCATGCTGCGCTACGACCTGGCCGCCAAGAACGACTCCATGTACAACACGCCCCCCACCTACGGCATCTATATGGCCGGCCTGGTCTTCTCCCACCTGGAGGAGACGGGCGGCGTGGCCGCATGCGAGCAGCGCAACCTCGCCAAAGCCAAGGTGCTCTATGATGTTTTGGACGCCTCCTCCTTCTATGTCCCTGTGGCGGACAAGGACAGCCGCTCCATCATGAACGTCACCTTTGCCGCCCCCACTGAGGAGCTCAACGCCAAATTCGTCAAGGAGGCGGCGGCCCACGGCATCGTCAACATCAAAGGGCACCGCTCCGCCGGCGGCATGCGCGCCTCCATCTATAACGCCATGAGTATGGAGGGAGTGGAGGCCCTGGCACAGTTCATGCAGAAATTTGAGAAGGAGAACGCCTGAGGGCGGATGAGGTATAATTTCAATGAAGCAGATACTCAAATTAAATAAGATTTCCCCTGTCATCAATGAGGTTCTGGAGGGCTATGAGATCTCCGAAACCGCGGAAAACCCCGACGGCATTCTCATCCGGAGCGCCAAAATTCACGATATGGAGTTCGGCTCAAACCTGATGGCCATCGCCAGGGCGGGCGCGGGCACCAATAACATCCCCATTGACCGCTGTACCGAGAAGGGCATTGTGGTTTTCAATACCCCCGGCGCCAATGCCAACGCCGTCAAGGAGCTCACCTTTGCCTCCATCATGATGGTCAGCCGCAACCTGGTCGCCGCCATTGACTGGTGCGCCGGCCTCAAGGGCAAGGAGGACGTCCCCGCCCTGGTGGAGAAGGGCAAAAACCAATTCGTGGGCCCCGAGCTCAAGGGCAAGACCATGGGCATCATCGGCCTGGGCGATATCGGCGTTCAGGTGGCCAACGAGGCCTATGCCATCGGCATGAACGTCATCGGCTTTGACCCCTTCATCTCCATCGAGCATGCCTGGGGCCTCTCCCGTGCCGTGCACCGGGCGGTCAGCCTGGAATCCCTGGTGGAGCAGAGTGACTTCATCACCATCCATGTCCCCCTTACGCCCAATACCCGGAACTATGTCTCCCGGGATCTGCTCAAGCACTGCAAGCCCACCGCCATGCTGCTCAACTTCGCAAGGGGCGAGCTGGTGGATACCCCCGCCGTGCTGGAGGCCCTGGAGGAGGGACGGCTCGCCAAGTATATCGTGGACTTCCCCACGGAGGAAGTCATCGGCCGAAAGAACGTCATTGCTATCCCCCATCTGGGCGCCTCTACCCCTGAGGCGGAGGAGAACTGTGCGGTCATGGCGGCCCGGGAGCTCAAGGACTACCTGGAGAACGGCAACATCCTCCACTCGGTCAACTTCCCGGAGTGTGTTCTGCCCCGGTCGGGCTCCATGCGCATCTGCATCATCCATCAGAACGTGCCCAATATGGTGGGCCGCATCACGGCCCTGCTGGCCGAGCGCAACGCCAACATCAGCGATATGATGAACAAGAGCCGCGGCAATATCGCCTATACCATGCTGGATATCGACGAGCACCTCAACGGCACCCTGCACCATGACCTGGCCAGTATCGAGTCGGTCCTGCGCGTCACGCTCTATAAATAATCCTGCATCCCAATCCCCTGCCGCTGCAGGGGATTTTGTTTGCCCAAGGAGTCCGCTATGAAGACAAAACTGCCCTATCTCTGCATCCTCGCCGGTGCTGCCCTCTGGGGCTCCATCGGTATCTTTGTGCGCGTGCTCTCGGGCATGGGCTTCTCCTCCATGCAGCTCATCGCCGTGCGCGCCTACATCACCGCCGCCGTCCTGGTGGTTTTCCTCTTCGTGCGGGATCGCTTTGCCAGGGATGGAAAAAAGCTCCTGCGGGTCCGGCTCAGGGACTGCTGGTGCTTTGTGGGCACCGGTATATTGAGCGTGGTCTTCTTTAACTATTGCTACTTTGCGACCATCTCCCAGTGCTCCCTCTCGGTGGCCGCCGTCCTGCTCTACACCGCCCCTTCCTTTGTGCTGCTCTTGTCCATCCTCCTGTTCAAGGAGAGGATGTCCGCCCGCAAAGGGATGGCTCTCCTGCTGGCCTTTGCGGGCTGCGCCCTGGTCTCCGGCCTGGGCCAGGGGGAACTGCGCGTCTCCCCCATAGGTATCCTCACCGGTCTGGGTTCCGGCCTGGGATACGCTCTGTACAGCATCTTCGCCAAGTTCGCTCTGGCGCGCTATTCTCCCATCACTGTCACGGCCTATACCTTTGTCTTTGCCAGCCTCGGCATCACGCCCCTGTGCGCCGTCTCCCAATTCCCCGCGCTCGTCTCCGCCCAGCCCGCTTCCCTCCCCTGGATGATCGGCCTGGGTCTGCTGTGCAGCGCCCTGCCCTATCTGCTCTATACCAGCGGCCTGTCCAGAACCGAGCCGGGCAAGGCCTCCATTCTCGCCTCGGTGGAACCTGTGGTGGCAACGCTTCTGGGCATCCTGGTCTTTGGCGAGCCCCTGACCCTGCCCGGCCTGCTGGGTGTGGCCGCAGTCTTTGCCTCTCTCGTTATCCTCAGCCTGCCCTCAAAGGCCCGGACCTCCTCTCCCTCCACTGGCGAAAACCAAAGGGCATAGCAGGTTCCAATTCTTTTACACAATCTGGGACGCTGCGCTCCTTCTGCGCATCACCCACAACCCCTGCGGAGAATATGCCATGGGCCAGGGTTCATCCCCGCAGGGATCATTTCAGACGGCCCCTGCACGACCCGTTTTCCGGGAGTATCACCCCGGGCCCCTTCCTCGGGCCGCGCCCCAATAGACCTGCCCTAAAAAAACAAAAGGAGCGCTCCTCATGGCGCTCCTCTTCCTATTGCTGCCCTCTGTCCTCAGGCCCTCTAGTCCTGGCCCTTGCGCTCCTTGATGCGCTCCTCTTCCTCCTTCATGTCCTCAATCTGTGCCTTCAGATGGCCCAGCATGGTGCATTTGCTGCGCAGCAGCTCCAGCCTGAGGTCGTCCGCCTCCATCATCTCGAAGAAGAGCTTCCCCAGTTCGGTGTAGTTCTTCTCCATCTCATTCTCCAGCTTCATGCGGGCGCCCTTGAGTTTGGTGGTCTCCACCAGCTGCTCACTCTTGTCCGCAACTACGTTCGCGCCCTTGATGACGCTGCTCTTGAGCTTATCGAAAAAATCGGCCATGGTTTTCCTCCTTTGAAAAACTGCCGCAGTGAACCACTGCGGCAGTTTGCTCTTCCATGCTCGCCCGCGGCAAACTACCGCTCAAGCATAGTATATCATGTTATGCAAAATAATTCACGCCGGAAGCAAAGAGCTTCTGATCGTAGTCTCCGGGCACATTCCTGTAGAGGAACTTTCCGCTGCGCTCGTTATGGCCCATCTTGCCCAGAATTCTGCCGTCGAGGCTGGTAATGCCCTCTATGGCGCACATGGAGCCGTTGGGGTTGTCCTCATAGCGCATGCTGGGACGGCCCGCCAAATCCACATACTGGGTGGCAACCTGGCCGTTCTGGAAGAGCTTTTCAATCTCCTCCTCCGCCGCCACAAAGCGGCCCTCCCCATGGGAGATCGCCACATTGTGGATCTCCCCCGGCTCACACAGGGAGAACCAGGGGGATTTGACGGAGGCCAGGCGGGTACGCACAATGCCCGAGGCATGGCGGCCAATGGCGTTCATGGCCAGAGTGGGGCTCTTCTCGTTCATGGGGCGGATCTCGCCATAGGGCACGAGGCCCAGCTTGATGAGGGCCTGGAAACCGTTGCAGATGCCCAGCATAAGGCCGTCGCGCTCGTGCAGCAGACGCTCCACCGCCTCCTGCACCCAAGGGTTGCGGAAGGTGGTCGCGATGAATTTGCCCGAGCCGTCCGGCTCGTCGCCGCCCGAGAACCCGCCGGGCAGCATGATAATCTGGGCGTTGTCGATGGCGCGCACCAGGGCCATGGCCGACTGCTCGATGGCCTTGGCGTCCAGGTTGCGCATGACGAGAATCTCAGCCACAGCGCCCGCCTTTTCAAAGGCGCGGGCAGTGTCATACTCGCAGTTGGTGCCCGGGAAAACGGGGATGACCACGCGGGGCTTCGCCACCTTGATACGGGGGGCCGCCTTGGCGCGTCCCGTATACAGGGGCATAACCGAGCACTCGCCCTTCTGCTCCACATAGGCGGGGAATACCTTCTGCAACGGGGCCTCCCAGTCGTTTTGCAGGCTGGCCATGGAGACGTTGAGTGCGCCGCAGCGGAAAACAGGTTCGCTGCTGACATAGCCCACCAGAGCCGCGCCCTCGGGAACCTCCTCCCCCGCCCTGAGCTCCACCAGGATGGAACCATAGGCGGGTGTGAACCAATCGAAGCCCTGCTCGGACTCAAAGCCGAAGCCATTGCCCAGGCAGCTGTTGAACACCGTGTTGGCCAGGGTTGAAACAGCGGCGGCGGAGATCGCCCTGCCGGAAGCCAGCAGATCGCTCACGGCGTCGAAGTTCCTCTTTACGGCCTCATAGTCGGGCATGTCCGCCTCATCCCTCGGGGCAAAGAAGAGGGCCACCGCGCTGCCTGCATGCTTGAACTCATTGCTCTGCACCGCGGACGCGGGGGTGGGCACCACCGCAAAGGAGACCAGGGTGGGAGGCACGTCCAGCTCATTGAAAGAGCCGGACATGGAGTCCTTGCCGCCGATGGCCGGAGTTCCAAAGGCATTCTGGGCCGTCTGTGCGCCCAGCAGCGCCGCCGCCGGCTTGCCCCAGCGCTCCGGCCTGCTGCCCAGACGCTCAAAGTACTCCTGGAAGGTCAGGCGGGCCCGGCGGAAGTCGCCGCCCGAGGCCACGATCTTGGCCAGGGAGTCGGTCACGGCATAGGCCGCGCCGTGGAAGGGACTCCAGGAGGACAGGTCGGCGTCATAGCCGTAAGCCATCAGGGTGGCTGTCTCGCAGGTCCCCTCCCGGACGGGGATGAGGGCGGCCATAGCCTGGGCGGGGGTGAGCTGCCGCTCGCCGCCGAAGGGCATGAGCACGCTGCCCGCGCCGATCGTGGAATCAAACCGCTCGGAGAGGCCCTTGCGGCTGCACCCCTTGAGACCGCCGACCGCCGACCGCAGATTATCCTCGGTCAGCTCCGCCCCCCGGACAAAGGGGCTGGAAGCGGGATCGGGCAGTTCAATCGTCACCTCTGCGGACTGCGCCACGCCGTTGGTATCCAGGAAGGAGCGCTCCAGAGAGACAATGGTCTGATCCCGCCAGTGCATCACCAGCTGAGGCTCCTCCGTCACAACCGCCACCTGCACCGCCTCCAGGTTCTCCTGGTCGGCCAGGTCCAGCATAACGGACACATCCGCCGGGCGCACAACCACGGCCATCCTCTCCTGGGATTCGGAGATGGCCAGTTCCGTGCCGTCCAGGCCCTCATATTTCTTGGGGACAGCGTCCAGATTGATGCGCAGTCCGTCTGCCAGCTCGCCGATGGCCACGCAGACGCCGCCCGCGCCAAAGTCATTGCAGCGGATCACACGGCGGGAGAAGGCGGGATTGCGGAACAGGCGCTGGAGCTTACGCTCGGTCAGGGGGTTGCCCTTCTGGACCTCCGCGCCGCAGGACTGGAGGGATTCCTCCGTGTGGGCCTTGGAGGAGCCGGTAGCCCCGCCGATGCCGTCGCGTCCAGTGCGCCCGCCCAGGAGCAGGACCACGTCGCCCGGCTGGGGGCGCTCCCTGCGCACATTTTCCGCCGGAGCCGCCGCGATCACCGCTCCGATCTCCATGCGCTTGGCG
>JAHZEH010000117.1:336-6302 GCA_019421925.1 Clostridia bacterium | reverse complement strand
CGCGGTATGGCGGTAAAAGCGCCGCTCAGACAGCGTTTTGTATTAGAAAGGCAATTCACAAATCTCAACAGGAAACGTTGCTGCCATGCAGCAGAACAGGAGGCTTTCCATGATTTCTTGCAACCTGAGCGCCCTGGGCGCCCCCGCCGCGCGGGGTCAGGAGTCCTATGTCGCCCGCGTGAAAAACATGCCCCTCTCCCTGGAAGAATTCCAGGCGCTCAAGGGCTCGGTCCAGTTCCTGGGCGTGACCGACCAGTTCATCGACGTCATCGACACCTTCCAGACCCCCGAGGGGGAGACTCCCGCCGGATTTGAGCGCAAGTTCCTTCTGGACGGGGACGGCGTTCTGCGGGTGGATCTGGTACGAAACATCGCCTATGACAAAAACGGCGCCCTGCGCCCCACCAACGTGCTCTTCTCCGCCGACAGCGCCAACCCCTATGAGGTGGCCCCCATCAGCGGCCTGATCGCCAACCTGACCTGCAACCCCGGCATCGTCTACGATCTGTTCATCAACAACCCCAAGGCCAATGTGGGCGGACTCTACAAGACCCGCGACGAGGTCATGTCCGAGATCGGCCGCATCCTGGGGCCGGGATGCGACATCAGCGTGGAGCTCAACAACCCCTTTGAGAAGGACTTCAGCCTCATCCTGGAGGAGGCGGCCAAGTTCCGGGAGATCTTCTCCAAGTACCGGGTAGTCATCAAGGTACCTCACACAGGCGCGGTCACCCCCGAGAACGTGGGTCAGCTTCTCGAGGGCGACAAGAAGCTCTCCTGCTCCTACACCGACGTCAAAACCGCCGAGGCCTTCCGGGGCCACAACCTGGCCCTGAAGCTCCATGAGCACGGCTACCGCGTCAATTTCACCCTCATGTTCGAGCCCTACCAGTCCCAGCTGGCCCTCCAGGCCCGGCCCTATTTCATCAACACCTTCCTGCGGCACCGCCTGGTGCAGTCGGGCAACATCAAGAGGATGCTCGGCGCTTACGAGGCCACGGGCGAGGCCAAGCATCTCGACGCTCTGCGCGACTATTTCGTGGCCAATGACTTCTACCCCGCCTCCCAGGCCGGGCAGAAATCGGGAGATGAGATTCTGCGCTTCGGCAAGAGCCTGCTCCAGTACCGGCATTACGGCGAGGCGGAGGGCAGCGACGGTCTCGACGGCATGCGCCACAATCTGAGGGTTCTGCGCAACTGCAACATGGAGGACACACGGCTGATCGTCTGCTCGATGGAGGGTCCGGACAACTATCCTGACATCGACAAGCTCCTGTGCGAGCCCGAGTTCCAGGACATGAACCACCGGGTGGTCATCACAGCAGAGCCGGGTTATCTCGCCCGCTTCACCTCCACCAACCAGGTCATCTCCTACCAGCGCCGCTTTATGAACGCTGCCAGGGGTCAGAAATAATTCTCCCCTGCGTCCTGCCGCGCCCCTGTCCGGGCGCGGCATTTCATGCAGGAATACAAGACAAATCCGAAGAAATACAGTATAATATGAGAAAATAATGGAGGATCGAAAGCCAAGCAAGAAGACGCCCTGATTTACCGGATCGCCCGCTATTACTACCTGGAGAATCTCTCCCAAAATGAGATCGCCCAGATCGAACAAATCTCCCGCTCCAAGGTCTCCCGCCTTCTGGAAAGGGCCCGCGCAAACGGGCTGGTGAACGTGGAGATCAAGCTCCCCGCCAACCCTCTGGCCAGCACGCTGGAGAAGCGGCTTCAGGAGGAGCTGGGTTTGCAGCAGGCCATCGTGGTGCCTGCCTCCGTCTCGGAGAGTACGGATGAGACGGAGGACGCCCTGATCCGGGATGTGGCCAGCGTGGCCGCCGTCCATCTGCCCAAAATGCTGGAGAACGCCAAGGTGATTGGTCTGGGCTGGGGACGCACCCTGTACAGCGTCCCCGCCCACCTGCCCTTTATGCCCCCCGACCCCTCCAAAATATTTGTGCCGTTGGTCAGCAACCTGAGCCTGCGCAACCGCTTTTTGCAGACCTCCAACATCGTCAGCCGCTATGGGGAGCGGTTTGATTCGGAGACCTATTATCTCAACATCTCGGCAGTCAAGGCCCCCAACGAGCCGCGGACGGAGTCGGAGATCCTGAACATCCGCCAGTTGGAGCAGTACTGGGACTCTCTGGACGTGGCGCTCATCAGCCTGGGCGCGCCCCCCCTCGAGAACACGCAGTACCTTCAGACCATGATTGCGCCCGACATGTTCTCCGCCCGGGACGTGGACCCGGACGCCAGGGGCGAAATGCTCTCCCAAACCTATTTCAGCGACGGTACCTTCTGTCCCATCGGCCGCAATATCGAGGTCGTCGCCTTCCCCCTGGACCGGCTTCGGGACGTCCCCAGCGTCATCTGCCTGGCCGCCGGAACCTACAAAGCCGAACCTCTTCTGTATGCGGCCCGCAACGGCTTTTTCAAAACCCTCATCACCGACCATTTGACGGCGCAGGAAATTTTGCGCCTGCTCAAGAAATAGAGAAAGGAAGGATATGCTGGACCGCAACAACCCCAGGCCACTCTACGCCCAGTTCGAGGACGTCCTGCGCACGGCCATCCTCAGCGGGCAGTGGGAGGTCAACCATGCCATCCCCTCGGAAAACGAGCTCAGCCGCCTGTATGGGCTGAGCCGCATGACAGTGCGCTCCGTCCTGACCCAACTCGTGCGCGAAGGACTGCTCTTCCGGGTACAGGGAAAGGGCACCTTCGTGGCCCACTCCAAGATTTCCGCCCGCTCCCCCGCCTATATGGGAATACGGGAACAGCTCGAACAGATGGGCTATGAGATCTCCACCCGCCTCATTGCTTTCGGGCAGCGTCCCTGCGGCCAGGAGGTGGGCAGGATGCTGGGCCTGGATGAAACCAGTCCCGTGGTCTTTGTTGAACGGGTGCGCCTGGCAGAGGGACAGCCCATCTCCATCCACCGCACCTATCTCCCCCTCTCCCTCTGCCCCGCTCTGGATGCGGGGGATCTGGTCTCCGAGCAGCTCTGTACCGTGGTGGAGCGGGACTATGGCCTCAAACCCGCCTTCGTGTCCGAAAGTCTGGAGTCCGTCCTCGCCACGCAGGACGAGGCCGATCTGCTCCAGGTGGAGCGGGGCTCCCCTCTCATTATGCTCCAGGACTGCAACAAGACCGCCGCGGGAGTACTCTATGAATTCAGTAAAATCCTCTTCCGGGGGGATAAACTGAAGCTCCACTTCGAATATCAGGCATAGCGCCCATCCGGCGCGATTTTTTCCCCACAAATTGTATATACATGTTTAAATGGATTTTGTCTCAAACAAACGCCTTTATTGAGATTATGTGAGGTAAACTATGTTGCAAAACAATCTGTTCCTCCGCGTCATGCTGGACGCGCGCAAAACAGGCTCCGCTGTGGCGGCCATCAACATTCTGAACTACAATACGGCCCGCGCTACGCTGCGCGCCGCTCAGGCGGCCGGGCGGGACGTCATCCTGCAGCCCTCCACGGGCACGGTCAAGCGCTACGGCGTATCCGAAACCTACTCCATGGTGGAGGGTCTGCGCAGGGCCTTCCCTGTCCGCGCCTCCCTGCATCTGGACCACTGCCGGGACAGCGCCCTGGCACGGGCCTGCATCGACGCCGGGTGGGATTCGGTCATGATGGATTTCTCCGCCCTTCCCATGGAGGAGAACATCGGAAAAACCCGGGAAATCGTCCTCTATGCCCATGAGCGGGGCGTGGCGGTCGAGGGGGAGGTCGGTGTCATCTCGGGCGTGGAGGAGGACATCTCCGCCGAAAACGCCCATCCCGCCAACTACGAGGACACCGTGCGTTTCATCCGTGAGTCGGGCGTGGACGCCATCGCCCCCTCCATCGGAACGGCCCACGGCTTCTACAAGAACGCGCCCGTGCTCAACTATGGGCTGACCGAACGCCTGGGCAAACTGGAGACCCCTCTGGTGGTACATGGAGGCACCGGCCTCTCCCCTGAGGCTTTCCATAAACTCATCCGCCTGGGCGCGGCCAAAGTCAACATCTCCACCGCTCTCAAGCAGACCTATCTGGGCACGGCCCGCGGGGAGCTGCAGAACCCCAAGGTCAACCCCATCGACTTTGATCTGGCTGTTGAGGACGCCTGCGCCGCCATGCTGGAAAAGCATATCCGCGTCTTTGGCGGCGAAGATATCACGCTCTGACCGCAGACGGGAGGGAATGCCATGAAATCCAAATATCCGGTGGACCTTCATACCCATACCGTGGGCTCGGACGGCAACGACACCCCCTACGAGCTCATTGAAAACGCCCTGAAACGCCAGATGCGCGTCATCGCCGTCACCGACCACGACGTGCTCCCCCCCAGAGAGGTATCCCTGCCCTCCGGCGAGACCAGGGAGATCGTCTCATATGCCCGGGAGAAGGGCCTCTGCCTGCTCAAGGGCATCGAGTTCTCCTGCGAAACCACCGTCCAGGACGTGCACATCGTCGGCCTGGGCTGTGCCTGGGAGGGTCCCGCCATGGCGGAGGAGATCGACAAAATCGCCCAGAGCAAGGCCGACGCATATGCCGAGACCGTGCGCCGGCTGAACGAGCGTGGTTATGCCATGGAGCTCCAGGAGCTGCTCACAATGGGGGGCAAAACCATTACGCTCCGGGAGCTGCAAAAGAAGAGAATTTTCGACACGATCGCCGCCAAGGGGTACACAAAGGACTGGCGGGAGGCCAAGCTTCTGGTGCGCAACGATCCCTATCTGAACGTGGAGCGCAGAAAGCCCGCCGGTACGGATATTGTGCGGGCCATTCATGCGGCGGGCGGCGTCGCCATCCTCGCCCACCCCTATCTTATCGATGAAAACGTGGTATGCGAGGGCGAGGCCCTGTCCCGCTGGCAGTATATCGACCGTCTGATCGAGGCCGGCCTGGACGGGATCGAGGTGCGCTATACCTATGATAAAACCATTTGCGTCGATACCCGCCCCCTCAATGTCATCTGGCAGGAGGTCCGGGACAGGGCGGCCGGCCGGCTCTTCTTCTCCGGCGGCTCGGACTACCATGCGGACAGCAAAAAGGGCGTCCACAACCAGCGGGAGATCGGAGAGTGCGGCCTCTCCATGGGTGAACTGCTGGATACGCCCCCCCTCGCCCGGCTCTACAGCCAGGTGATGGGCATCTAGCAAGCATCGGGCCCCGTCCAAACCGGCGGGGCCCTCTGTCAATTCTTCCGCGGCCGCCCCTTAGTCTGGAGCAGGACGAATCTGACTCCCGGGCCTTCCTCAGTCCCGGTGCGCTCCCTGTCACCCGCCCTCTGTCAGCCAAGCGGATCTCCGGGATTTTGCTGTCCCAGCCCCCACCCCATCGTCAGAAGCCGTCCACGGGCCGGGATTCTATGGTTTCTGGGATATTTCCCGCACTTGGGCGATAAAACCCGGTTCCCCTTCCAGGCGCACGTATCATCGCCGGGGCAGCAGCTTCGGCGTGTTGGCCCAAAAACGCAGAGGGTTCATGTGCGCTCCCGATAAGAAAACATCGTAGGGCAAGTGAGAAACGGTATAGCTTTCGGGCTATGCCGTTTTCTCATTCTTGCTGTGTCGCAAAGACTTTGGACATTTCCAGGAAGCCAATGCCCCTGCTCTCAAAATAGGCGGCCGGCGTGAGGACTTCCCGCGCCGCAAGCTGCTTTGCAATCTGTGTGGGACCAAAGCCATCCATCACATAAAGCCGATCTCATACACTGCCTGGGACGCTTCCTCGCCCCCTATCCATTGCTTCGGATTGTCAGGCAATTTCATAGGGCAGCTCGTCAGATGTTCACCGGCGTTCCCTTTGACCTTCATCCCAGCACGGATTTTCTTGTTGGCATCCTTTGAGTACCATTCATTCCCCAGATGCCCCTCAAACGGCTGCTCAAACCCATCGATATTGCCAAGGTGGCTCTCTCCCTCTGCTCGCCTCTGTCCGACGCCCTGTGCGGCGAGACTATCCCTTG
>JAHZEH010000117.1:0-326 GCA_019421925.1 Clostridia bacterium | reverse complement strand
GCTCCTTTTTTCAGGCAAAAGGCCGGTGCAGTGCACCGGCCTTTCCTATTTCCGCCGAAAAGTCAATTTCTGCATCTTTACTTTTCCAAAACGGCATGTTATCCTAAAACATGTTATTAATTGCAACATTTGATGACTTTTTTTTACATTTGGTCATCATTATTTAATGACCAATAGTGACTCTTCGGTCATCAATCAAGAGGTACTCATGGCGCGCTATTCGGGACTGGATCCACAGAAATATATTCTCATCCGCGACGCTGCCATTGCGCTGTTTTACGAGCGCGGAAGCAAAGGTGACCATCGAGCAGATCGCACGGCGGGCC
>JAHZEH010000116.1:5186-6407 GCA_019421925.1 Clostridia bacterium | reverse complement strand
AGGACAGACCGGGCCGTTGCGCTGACCATTGACGCGGCCTGGGGCGCGGATAAGACGCCGGAAATCCTGCGCATTCTGGAGGAGCACGACGTGAAGGCCACCTTCTTTCTGGTAGGCCGCTGGGTACGGGAATTCCCGGAGGAGACGAAGGCCATTGTGGAGGCCGGGCATGTCATCGGCAACCACAGCGACAGCCACCCGGAGTTCACCAAACTGTCCGACGAGAAGATGGCAGCGGAACTGAGGGGTCTGGAGGACGCGATGGCCCCCTATACGGAGCAGAAGATTGACCTCATCCGGCTCCCCTTCGGGGACTACAATGACCACGTAATCCAGTTCCTGCGGGACGCCTCCTACCGGCCCATCCAGTGGAGCATCGACACGCTGGATTGGAAGGAGGGACGGACTGCGGCACAGGTGCTGGAGGTGGTAAACCGCAAGGCAGCCCCTGGGGCGATCATCCTCTGCCATAACAACGCCAACACCATCACCGAGTATCTTCCCGTCCTCATCTCCACCCTCAAGGGCCAGGGTTATACCTTTGTCACCCTGCCCGAGCTGCTCTACGAGGGGTTTGAGATTGACGTCAATGGGATGCAGAAGGCCCCGGCGGGCTGATGAGGAGCGCCAGGGGGAATTTTTATAAAAATTCCCCCTGACCTCCTTAAAACTTTTTATGGCAAGCAAAGGGACGGAATTATCCGTCCCTTTGCTTGCCTGGGGGGCTTTTTTCTAATGTTGGCTGCAAAATAGACCAATGTATTAGAATACGCATTGGTCTATGCGTGGAGCTGATTGGGTGGCGGGATTTCACTGAAATGTTCTGGCGAGGATATGTACAGCCCTCTCATGCGGAGCTGGTGATGTGTTGGAGTTTACGCCGCCCAATGGGTAAAGCTCCCCGGAGTTGACTTTTGCACCGCCTCAACGGGACAACAAACGGGCCGGAATATTCCGGCCCGTTTGTTGTCCGCAAAAGTTTTTGAGAGGGGACGAGGGGGAGGGCTTTTTGAAAAAAGCCCTCCCCCTCAAACCTCAATGATTTAACATTATTTCTCGGACATGATGATACTGCCAGAGCCGATGCCCTTGCACTCGGGGATATAAGCCTTGCCCACGCTGCCGAAGACCTCGATGAGCTCCATCAGACGGGACTTGTAGCCCTTCTTGGCCACATCCCACAGGGTGTAAGCGCCGTTGCCGGTGAGGCCGGCAGAGCAG
>JAHZEH010000116.1:2791-5176 GCA_019421925.1 Clostridia bacterium | reverse complement strand
CAGGCCCTGCGCATCAGGTCATTGGAGACATTGACCTTGTTGATGCCCATCTGGCAGACCTTGCGCAGGTTCTCGTCACCCGTGCCGGAGGAGCCGTGGAGCACGAGGGGGAAGTTGTTGGTAGCCTTCTTGATCTCGGCCAGACGGTCAAAATCGAGATAGGGCTTGCTGGTGTAAGCGCCGTGGGCGGTGCCAATGGCGACGGCCAGGCAGTCGATGCCGGTGTCCTCGATGTACTTGACGGCCTCGTCAGGCTGGGTCAGGCCAGCGTTGCGGTCCGCTTCATAGTTGTCGCCCTGGCCCACGTGGCCGAGTTCGGCTTCAATGGTGCAGCCAGCCGCATGGGCGATGCGGGCCAGCTCCTTGACCTGCGCCACATTCTCCTCATAGGGGAGGGTGGAACGGTCGGCCATGATGGAGGAGAAGCCGCCCTTGATGGCCAGGATGGCATGCTCAAATTTTCCGCCGTGATCCAGATTGACGGCGACCGGAACCCTGGACTGGTTGGCCAGGTCGGTGAGGATGCGGCCAAAGGTAACGATATCAGGATTGGCGGTGAAAACAACGTCCAGAATGATGGGGGCATTGAGCTCCTCGGCGGCCTCGATGGCGGCGCGGGCGTCAAGCTCGGTGTTGACATTGGGGGCGGCGACGGCGTAGTTGCCGGCGGAAGCCCGCTGGAGCATTTCTTTCATGTTAACAAGCATTGCATTTTCTCCTTTTTGTCGGTCGATCAATGTGTTTTCCTGATGGTTCCGTGTTCCTCGTATTTACCGCCCCTATTATACATTGTTCTCCTGCAACAGAAAACATTCCAATGAGAGGAAATACGGGGATAAATTGCGACTATCAGTCTGAATACCTCGGAATATATGTTGACTTATTTTCATGCTTTCGAGTAAAATCTGGGGGAGTAATCGGCTGAAAAACTGATTTATGTATAATTTTTACAGAAAAATGGTGATAAATTGACGTTTAAAGCGCTTTTGACATTGCTCCGTGAGATGCGCATCCGCCAGATATGCTGCCAGGCCAATATGGTTTTCACCGGGGTGGAGCGGATGGGGGGCCAAAACCGCATTCAGCCCAACATCCTCTATGTTGGCAAACTGAGCGAGCCCCAATGCCGGGTATTCCTGGAGAATTACCGGGATGTGTCGGCGGTCGTTATCCGCGACAGCGGAGGGGGGTATTCTCCCTCCATGACCCGGCGGTCCAATATTATGGAGCTGGGCCGCTCGGTTACGCCCGAGGAGGTGATCGCCCTCATCTCCCGGGCGTTGGAGGCGGAGGAACGGGAGGACGCCTCCACGCTCAGCTTTCTTGGGCGCATCTTGGAGGCGGGGAGTCCCTATGAACTGCTGGACAAGGCCGCTCTCGCCTT
Source organism: Clostridia bacterium (assembly GCA_019421925.1). Lineage (GTDB taxonomy): Bacteria > Bacillota > Clostridia > Christensenellales > CALWSW01 > JAHZEH01. Next base: position 3,792 of record JAHZEH010000116.1, on the reverse strand, counting down.
TGGAGTACCCCTGGTGGCCGCCACGCCGGGGGGAAGGCAGAATTATGCCTACTCCCGCACCGTGCCCAGCGAGGACCCGGCCTGGGCGCTGCTCACAAACAAGAGCAATTTTACCTATGAACTGCACACCCGCTACCTCCTGGAGAACTACCGCCGGGATGTCAACTCCCGGGACCCCTACTGGATCGAGGAGAAGGAGAGCGGGCGCTGGCGGCTTCAGGCCAAAGTTTTCTTCGGCCAGTCCTATCTGGGCAACCTGGCCACTGCCGACATCCCCTATGAACAGGTGGCGCAGGTCAATCCCAAGCTGTTCCGGCTGCTGGGCTCGGTGCTGGCCCAGATGATCGTACTGCGGGGCAGGACGCTGGAGCCGGAGGGGAACAGGGAGGCGGATTTCCGCAGCGCCCTGCTGGCGGATATACTGGACGGGGTGTTCCGCTTCGACGAGTACACCGAGGAGAAGCTGCGCACGGAGATCATGCAGTGCGACTGCCTGCGCCTGCTGTACCTGCCCCTGCAGGATTACGACTACCGCAACAACGCCCAGGGGCAGCTCAAGCAGGAGCTCTATGAATTTTTTCCCAACTCCCTGAGCTTCTATTACCGGCGAAACGTCATTATTCTGCTGGATGTCCGCCGGGACGGGGGAGAACTGGAACGGCGGGCAGGGGAATTTGAGGAGGTTCTCCGGAACAACCGCATCTATGCGGCGGTGAGCGACGAGATGACCAGCCTGAGGGAGCTGCCCCTGCAATATGCCCATCTTGACCGGGCGCTGTCCCTCCACCGGGCCTTTGGCGGGGAGAACCACCTGTTTTACTATGACGATTACCGCTTCTACGATATGGCGCTCCAGTGCACGGATGGGGACCCGGCCTCCCTGCGGCGCTACTGCCTGCCGGTGCTCCATGAGATCAGGGCTTATGACGGGACCCACAACAGCGAGCTCTTCAAGACCCTGCGCCAGTATGTGCTGACGGGCAAGAGCATGACCAGGACGG
>JAHZEH010000116.1:0-2781 GCA_019421925.1 Clostridia bacterium | reverse complement strand
TCAGGTCTCTCTTTCCCGCCAGGATGGAGACGCCCGAGGAGCTGTTCCGGCTGCGCTATTCCTTTTTGCTCTATGATCTGATGGAGCCCGGCCAGTGTGGCGGCCGGGAGACAGTGTAAGGAGGTTATGAATTTGGATTGGCTGATGGAGGAGCATGGGATATCCTATGCGTTGGAGGAGGGGATCGTCAGGGTGAAGGTGGACGGGCCCCTGCTGGAATATCTGCGCGGGCCGGACAGGCATGACGCCCTCAGTCTGGCCCGGACGCTGCGCATCCTCTACGAGGGGGAGTTTGGCAGGCCCCTGGAGATTGAGGAGGATTCCCTGGCGGTGGAGATATTGGTGCACGCTTATCTGGACGTATTTTTCCGCAGCAGCGGCGAGCCCATGGAGCGCATCTCCCAAACCCTTCTCGCGCCTGTGATCCGCTTTGCGGAAAAAATGCAGGGGCGCACGGAGGTGATTGACTGCGGGGAGAGGGCAGTGGATGGAAACCGGGCGGTATTTGACGCCCTCAGCCATCTCCACGGGATGATCTACGGCCTGCTGGGGAAATACGCCTGACGCGCCGCCCATGGGTTTCTGTCCGGGGATACGCCCCTTTGCGGCACTGCCGGAGGGGGCCCTGCGGCGGAGGAAAAGGCCTGTCAGTGTCCTACGGCGCGGTATACGCAAAGAGCTCCCCTCTGGGGAGCTCTTTTGTATCGCCGGCCTACTGGATGGTCAGATAGGCCTGTTTGATATAGCCGTTGTAGGTCTTGCCGCCCGAGGTCAGTGTGACCTTATAGTATTCGCCGGAGGAGCCGGTGATCGTCACTCTGACGCCGGGGGCGAGGGTGGCCACCTTGCTGCCCGAGCTGCTGGCCGTCCTGCGCATGATGACGCGCAGGTCGCTGTCGCAGTTCACGCGGGCGGTGGAACCGGCTACGTCGTCGGGATCCACTGTTACGCTGGAGCTGGGCACATAGATGACGATGCTGGCCGTAGCGCCGGAGGCGGTGGACACATACACTGTGGTGGTGCCCGCCTTGAGGGCGGTTACGCGGCCCTTGCCGTTCAATACGGAGCAGGAGACGACGCCCGCGCCGTCATCCCAGCATTTGACCACAGTCTGGTTTTTGACGGAGAGGTTTTTGTTCGTACCGATGGGAACCTCGACGGAGCCCGAGGGCTTGGTGGAGGAGCCGCCGGAGGCCGTGACCGTGACGGTGGCGGTATAGGTCTTGCCTAGGACGGTCGTGACATAGAGGGTGGCCGTGCCTGCGGAGACGCCCGTGACAACGCCCGAGTTGGTGACGCTGGCGATGGTGGGGTTGAGGCTGCTGGCCGAGAGGATGCTGTCGCCCGCCACGGAGAGGATGGAGGTGCCGCCCACCGCGATGGTGGAGGGGCTGGCAACCAGGGAGCCGGTGGCGGAGCTGCCGCTGCCCGATACCGTGATGTTGACCGTGGTGCTGGTGCCGTTGCTCAGGGTGACATAGATGGTGGCTGTGCCCGCAGATACAGCAGTGAGCAGGCCCTTGCCGCTCGCCGAGCATACGCGGGGCGCCGAGGAGGTGCAGGTGTTGATGCCCAGGCCGTTGAGGGCGGAGAGCTGCATGGTCTCGCCCACCGCGAGGGTGGTCTTGGGGATGTTCAGAGAGGAGGCGATGACCATGTTGTAGACATAGTTGCCGGTATTAGTATACACGTAGATGCGGGCTGTGCCCGAAGCCTTTGCCGTGACCGTGCTGCCGGTGACCGTCACGAGATTGGTATCCGGGGAGGCCACGCTCAAAATGGAGCCGCTGCCCGCGATCATCTGGGCGGACTGTCCGACGGACAGGCTGGCGGGGGAGGCGTATACGCCGGTGGAGGAGTAGCTGCCCACGACAATGGTGATCTGACCGGTGCCGGCGGTGGTGTTCACCGTGACCGTGGCGTAACCCTGCTGGCGGCCGGTGATGGTGCCGGAGTTGGTGACATACAGGCAGTTGGTGTCGTTGGAGTAGCAGGAGAGGATGGTCGCGCCCGAGGCGTAGAGCTGGGTGGACTGGCCCACCGCGATCTGGCTGCTGCCCGCGCTGATGGAGACCGTACCCGTGCCGGGGTTGGGGTTATAGCCGGAGCCGGGGTAGGGGTTATAGCCGGAGCCGGTGACGGTGATGGGGATAGTCTCAAGGGGGCTGTTGCCCAGCATCGCGTAGATGATGGCGCTCCCGGCGCTGAGGGCGGTCATCATGCCGTAACCGCTGGAATTGGAGACGGAAACAACGCTGGGATTGCTGGAGGTGTAGGTAATACTGCTGGCCAGAGAGGCCAGGGAGCCTGTTGGGATGATTGTCCCGGTAGAGCCCACTGTCAGGGTGGAGCTGGAGACCGTGAAATAGGTCGCCGCCTGCGCCGGAGCGGCCACACCGACACATAGTGTGAAGACCAGTGCAAGCGCAAGCATGAGGGAAATGGTTCTCTTCTTCATAAGTGCCTCCTTCTTCAAAGAGCTTGTGGGGATTAGGATGTTTTTCTTTTTTTGAAAATCTTTCCTATCCTCTATCATAAGGAGGCAGCCTTTTCCAGTCAATGAAACTTTCTATTAACAAATTTTGCAGGAAATCTGGAAATCAGAAACAGCGCCTCGCCCACTGGTACCGGCGGCTATAGGAGCCGGAGAGCTCGGAGATGGTGACTGACATGGCCTTACCCGAGGAGCAGTGGATAAACTTGCCGCCCCCCAGATACATGCCCACATGCCCCACCTTTTTGGAGCCGGTGGAGAAGAAGAGCAGGTCCGGGGAGAATAGG
>JAHZEH010000115.1:5596-6425 GCA_019421925.1 Clostridia bacterium | reverse complement strand
CGATCGTCCCGATGTTTACATGGGGCTTCGTACGTTCAAATTTTGCCTTAGCCATTGGATGTGTACCTCCTTACGGTGCGATGCTCTATTTTGCATTCTGGTGTTTGTTCGCGTTGCCGGTGCAATGCTCCCGGCCCGCACCGTGACCACAGTGCCGGGCATGTCGCATAATTTGCATGGAGCGGGTGATGGGAATCGAACCCACACGACCAGCTTGGGAAGCTGGAGTTCTACCACTAAACTACACCCGCGCAACCGGCGCGACCGTTACTATTCTAATGCAGGGATGAGGCTTTGTCAATAGCCTGAAACCCGGTTGTCCAAAAAATGGCGGGATTCCTTCATCTCAAACAGCTCTGGGCCGTCTCCTCCTCAAATTGCTTGGTGTACAGGGCATAATAGGCCCCCCTTTTACGCATGAGCTCCCTGTGGCTGCCCTGCTCGACGATCCGGCCCTCCTTGACGACCAGGATCACGTCCGCCCGGCGGATGGTGGAAAGCCGGTGGGCGATCAAAAAGGAGGCCCTGCCCTCCAGGAGCCTGGTGATTGCGTTTTGGATGAGCTGCTCCGTCTGGGTATCAATGGAACTGGTGGCCTCGTCGAGCACGAAGATGGCAGGATTCGCCAGCACCGCCCGGGCAAAGGAGATGAGCTGCTTCTCGCCGGTGGACAGACGGTCCCCCCCCTCGCCCACCTCGGTGTCATAGCCCCGCTCCAGCCGGGCCGCCACCTGGTCGGCGGAAACCGTTTTCGCCGCCGCCTCCACCTCCTCAGCCGTGGCCTCCCGCCGCCCGTAGCGGATATTCTCCCGCACGGTGCCCGAGAACA
>JAHZEH010000115.1:494-5586 GCA_019421925.1 Clostridia bacterium | reverse complement strand
TGTGCAGCCAGAGCTGGGAACGTTCCCGGTAGTCCCTGCCGTCAATGAGCACCCGGCCGGCCGTGGGCTCAAAGAAGCGGCAGGCCAGGTTGACAATGGTGGACTTTCCCGCCCCCGTCTCCCCCACGATGGCCACCACCGATCCAGCCGGCACCTTCAGATTGAAGTGCTCCAGCACATACTCCGTGTCGTCCGGGTAGTGGAAGGAGACGTCCTCAAACTCCACGTCCCCGCGGATGGGCTCCCAGTTCTCCCTCCTGGGATTTAAGGAATCCCCATACCGCTCGATGACCTCGGGGGCGTCCACCACGTCCGGCTCCTTCTCCAGGAGCCCCGCTACCCGTTCAATGCTGGCCTGGACTGAGATGAAATCCGCAAACAGGCGGGCGATCTGCTGGATGGGCTCAAAGATGGACAGAGCATACGTAATAAAGGCTGCCAGCGTGCCGTATTCCAACAGGCCGTTCATTGTAAGATAGCCCCCCCTGGCCAGCACAATGGCCGTAGCCAGGGAGCCGCAGAAAAGAACAATGGGCACGAAACTGGCTGAGAGCATGGCCGACTTGACCGACGAGCGGTACAGCCCCCCTGTCAGAGAGGCAAACTCCACGCTGTTGTGCTCCTCCATGACCAGGGTCTTGCTGGTGCGCGCCCCGCCGATGCCCTCGTTGAAAGCCCCGGTGATGCGGGCGTTCATACGGCGCATCTCCCGGTTGGCCCTGAGCATGCGGCTCTGGAAATAGACCGTGGCCGCAGCGATGAGGGGCACAATGAGCATGATAAGCAGGGCCAGCCTCCAGTTGAGCAGGAGCATGGCCACAAAGGCGCCGAGCACATAGGTCAGCGCCCAGAAGATGTCCACAAGCCCCCATGCCACGGTGGTGGCGATCCTGTTGGTGTCGCTCATGGTCCGCGCCAGAATATAACCCACAGGCGTGGCGTTGTAAAAGGAAAAGCTCAGAACCTGCAGATGGGCGAAGAGAGCGGACTTCATGTCCCGCCCGAAACGCATCTCCACGGCAAAGGCGAGCTGGGCAAAGACATAGACCAGTCCGGCCTGGAGCACAATGGCACAGAGGTAGAACCAGGTATAGCCCGCCAGTCCCTCCGTGTTGCCAGGCAGGATGAACCGGTCGATGGCGTATCGTTGGAACAGGGGCAGCGCCACGTCGATGGCCGCCGTCGCCAGCATGGCCACGGTCAGCCAGATCAGTTTGGCCCTGTAGGGCCGCAGGAAGGGCCCCAACTTGGCCCAGACCTTCCCCGAGAAGGAGCCGCCCCGCTCCTCCCGCTCGTCAAATCCGCTCATGGCTCTCCTCCTCTTCCACGCCCTTTTGAATCTCATAGATGCGGCGGTAGACGCCCTCCTCCTCCACCAGAGCGGCATGGGAACCCATCTGGGCAATCCGCCCCCGCTCCAGCACCAGGATGCAGTCGGCCTGCATGAGCGTGGTGATGCGGTGGGAGATGATGAGGGTGGTGGCCCTGCCCGCCCGCCGGCCCAGGGCCGCGCGGATTTTTCCATCCGTCTCTGTATCCACAGCGGACAGGGAGTCGTCAAATATCTGTATGGGCGCGTCCTGGAGCAGCATACGGGCAATGGCCACCCTCTGCTTCTGCCCGCCCGAGAGCGTCACACCCCGCTCGCCCACCAGCGTGTCATATCCCCCCGTGAAACCCATAATTGCGTCGTCCACAGCAGCCGCCTTGGCCGCGGCCCGCACCTCCCCTTCGGGGGCGTCCGGCCTGCCGCCCCGGATGTTCTCTCCTATGGTCTTGGAGAATAGGAAGGGCTCCTGAAGAACCAGGCCCACGTTTTCCCGCAGATAGGACAGGCGGATCTTCCGGATGTCCACGCCGCTGATGGTGATGGAGCCGCAGTCCTCGGGCAGGTCATAGAGCCGGGCAAGCAGGTAGGTCAGCGTGGACTTGCCGCTGCCCGTCCCCCCCAGCAGTCCGAAAGTGGATCCCGCCGGGATGGTGAAGCACAGATCCTTGAGCACGGGTTCCCCCCCGTCATAGGAAAAGCTCACGTGGTCGAATACGATATCCCCCGACAGGTCGGGCGTCAGGCCCTGGGGGTCGTCATGTTCCTCCCTGGCGTCGAAAATCTCCTTGAGCCTCTCGAGAGATACTCCCGTCTTGCTCATATCCCCCAGGATACGGCCGAAGTTCCGCACCGGCCAGGCCATCATAGAGTTATAGGAAACAAAAACCGTGAACTCCCCCAGGGTGAGGGCGCCGTTCGCCGCCTGCACCAGGCCCACTACAATCACCGTCATAACCTGCAGGGCCGTGACCAGGTCGCCCAGGGACCAGTACCAGCCCATCAGCCTGCCCAGTCTCAGCCACAGCTCTGTAAACAGATTATTTTTCTTCTCAAAGCCCTCGATCTCATGGGTCTCCCGCCCAAAAGCCCGCACCACCCGCACGCCGGTCATATTTTCCTGCACCGCCGCGGACAGGTCGCCCTCCGCCTCGTCCGCCACGCGGAACCGGCTGGAAATGCCCCGGTAAAACAGACCGGAATAGCCCACCACCAGGGGGATAAAAGCCAGGGAAACCAGAGTCAGAGAGACGCTCATGGAGAACATCCAGCTCACCGCCAGCGCCACCAGAACCACCGTGCGGAAGAGCTCCATGAGCTGATTGGACAGAAAATTCCTCACCACGTCCACGTCGGAGGTACAGCGCTGGATAATATCCCCCGTCTGAATGCCGACGTGCCAGGCGTAGGGCAGGCGCTGGATGTGGGAGAACAGGCCGTCGCGCATACGGCGCAGAGTCCCCTCGCAGGAGGCCGACATAGCCGTGCGGGAGAGGAAAGTGAAGATTCCCGAAAGCAGGGAAAAAAGAACCGCCGCCGCTGCACAGAGGATAAGATTGCTCCGTAGGAAGTCCCTCCCGCCATGGTTTTCCACCCAGGCTTGCAGCGGGGCGGGCAGGTCGAGGGGCACCTCCCCCAGCACAGAATCCACCGTCACGCGGATGGTCTGGGGCATAAGGAAATTGAAGAGCACGCTGAGCACACAGGCGCAGAAGGCGCACAGCAACAGCAGGCGGCCTCCCCTCAAAAAACGGAGCGCCATGGAAAAACGCCCGGAAAACTGGAAGTCCTCTCTTTTTTTCATGGCCCCGTCCCCTTTCCTTTTTATTCCTGCCTATTGTACTTCTTTTGCGGCCAAAATGGAAGCTGCGGCCCAAGGCCCCCTATCAGCAAGACCCGTTTCTTTCACATTTGTTAAAAATTGCATAGGCCGTTGCAAATCTGCCGGCAATCTGGTATGATATTGTTAGTTATTTTTCAAACGTTTAAAACCCAACCAAATCATTCATAAAGGGAGAGACAAACATGGGTAAACTGGATCAAAAAATCGCATTTGTAACGGGCGCTTCCATGGGCATTGGCGAGGGTATTGCCCGCGTGATGGCAAAGGAGGGCGCGACCGTGGTCCTGGCCGCCCGAAGCACGGACAAGACTGAAACCATCGCCAGGGAACTCAACGACGCCGGGCTGAAAGCCATGGCCGTTGCCGTGGACGTCACGGACAAGGCCAGCCTTCAGGCTGCCGTGGATAAGGTTATCGCCGCCTATGGCCGTATCGACATCCTCGTCAACAACGCGGGCGTGTGCAAGCTCAGTTCCTTCCTCGATATGACCGACGAGGACCGGGATTTCCATATCGACGTCAATATCAAGGGCATCTGGAACACCACCAAGGCCGTACTGCCCCACATGGTGGAACGGAACTACGGCAAAATTGTCATCATGTCCTCCGTCACCGGCCCCATGGTGGCCGACGAAGGCGAGACGGCCTATGCAATGACCAAGTCCGCGGTCTATGGCTTCTCCAAGGCCCTGGCCCGGGAGGTCGCCAAGCACAACATCAACGTCAACGCCATCATGCCCGGTTATGTTATGACCCCCATGGCTCAGTCCATCGCCGTGCAGTCCGATCCCAACAACCCCGGGTCGGTGATTGACGGTATCGCCGGGGCCGTTCCCCTGGGCCGTCTGGCCACCAATTTGGAGATCGGCCAGCTGGCCGCCTTCCTGGCCTCCGACGACGCCGCCTACATCACGGGTACCCAGGTTGTCATCGACGGCGGCAGCACCCTGCCCGAGACCGTCTCCGTGGGCGCCTGACCCTGCCAAACCCCAGCCGGGACGTACCGTCCCGGCTTTTTTTTCGCACCTCTATCAAAAAAGGCCGGGGCATTGCCCCGGCCTTTTGCACCACACAGTCTGGTTCTGGTCTCTCAGCCTTGGTATTTCGTTAAGCGGCGCGGCGAATCTCGACCGCCTCGGTCTCGATCCCCATGAAGTTGCCCATCAGGGCGTCGTCGGCCAGGACGGGGGCCTTGGCGAAAACTTCCTTGTCCTTGCGGCCGAGCAGAGCGTCGCCGGAGAGCACCGGCACGCCGGCACGGGGAGCGAGGGAGCCGTCGAATACCTTGCGGCCGCTGTTGGTCTCAACACCCATGAAGTTGCCCATCAGGCTGTCGCCGGCAACGGCGGGGGCCGTACGGATGACCGCGTTCTTCTTCACAGCCTTTTCGCCCATGAAGTTACCCATCAGAGCATCACCAGAAATCATCATCATTGTTTTGTCCTCCGAAAAAATTATTTGCAAGGGCTTTCACCCTGTGCTATCTCATTCCAACAAGTCGGCCATTTGGTCTATTTTGAACCCTTTGCCTCACCTGACATCTATAGTATAGCACGTCTTTGCAAAAACGCAAGCACTTTTTAAAACATTTTTTCGCAATTCGGCCATTTGGTCGAACAATACTTGATTCACATACCTTTGTAAAAAAGGCCTCCCCAGCGTTCCCGCCCGGAAGGTCTTCTGACAAGTTCTCTTATTTTTTGTTTTCCGTATCCACCGGATCAACCACAATTTTTCTCTCCTGCACCAGCTCCCAGAGGGCCCGGACCGCCTCCGCGTCATAGAGGTTGGTCAGCCTCAGCAGTTCCCGGGCCGCCTCCCGAGCATTCTTGGGACCCTTGTAGGGCCGCACGCTGGTCATGGCGTCAAAGGAATCGGCCACCGCGACAATGCGGGCCTCCATGGGGATCTCGTCCCCCCTG
>JAHZEH010000115.1:0-484 GCA_019421925.1 Clostridia bacterium | reverse complement strand
GGGATATCCGGAGCCGTCCAGCCGCTCGTGGTGCGCGGCGGCAATGTCCGCCACCTCATCCCCGAATTTTCCGCTGAGCAGATGGTGGCTGTCCACCGGATGGCGCTTGATATAGCGGAACTCGTCCTCCGTCAGCTTGCCCGGCTTATTGAGCACCTCGTTGGGCACAAATATCTTGCCCACGTCGTGGAAGAGTGAGACCAGGGTCAGCCGCTCACGCAGGTTTTCAGTCATACCCAGCCGCTCCCCGATCATCAGGCTGTACTCCATGACGCGCTCGCCGTGGCCATAGGTATACTTGTCCTTCTCGTTCGCCTGATGGAGCAGTTCGTTCAGATCGCCCAGATGGCTGTAGAGATAGTCAAATACCGGCTTGCTGCTGATATAGAGGAGCCGGACAAACCCCTCGTTCTCCATCCGCAGCTCCTCCTTCATGCCCTGCGCATAGAAGAGCTCTCCCCTGCCGAGAACGGAGCGGCCCTCC
>JAHZEH010000114.1 GCA_019421925.1 Clostridia bacterium | reverse complement strand
AAGGACGCCTGGATGGTCGCCTACAACACCGAGTATGCTGCGGCTATATGGATGGGGTATGACAACACGGACGCCGGGCACGCCCTGCCCAAGGATGCCACAGGGGGCACCTACCCCGCCATGCTGCTCTCCCGCATCTTCACCTACCTGTATCCTGATCAGAGCGAAGCCCCCCTCTTCCCCCAGCCTGCGGGGGTACGTTCCGTCCGTCTGGACAACGCATCCCTCAAAAAGGAGCACCAGCTGAAGCTGGCCAACGCGCTGACGCCAAGCGAATCCGTGCTGGTGGAATACTTCACGGAAAACACCGCCCCGGACACCCAAACTGACTACTGGGTCATCCCCTCCCCGCCCGGGCAGATGCGGGTGGATGCCGGCAACGACGGCCTTCCCATTATCAGCTTTACCCCCAAGCAGCGGTTTGTCCTCTACCAGATCTACCGCAGCGAGGATGGAGGTACTCCCCAGCTCCTGGGGGAGTTCCCGGGGGATCTGGGCGCCATCTCCCACGTGGACAAAACCGCCCTCTTCGGCCACACCTATGAATACTATGTGGTTCCCCAGCACCCCGAGCTCTCGGTGGACGGCGAGGCGGTCACAGGGCCGGACTCCCTGCACTGTTCCTTTACGGTCCACTATCCGGCGGGCGATCCTTTGTCCGTGGGCAGCGACCTGGGGGAATCCCTGGGGGACGTCTCCCCCTCCCCCACGCCTGCACCCACGAAAACGCCCAGCCCCACAGCTGCCCCCAAGCCAACTCCAACCCCAAAACCAACCCCCAGGCCAACCCCAAAATCGACGCCTGCACCGAGTGATGACGGACACGAAACTTTCCAGTTTTATGCGGCCCAGGTACAATAAAAAAGGGGGGCAGTTCATTGAGAACTGCCCCCCTTTCCGCTTTTGTCGAGGGCTTGGGCTTTCAAAATTGACGGGCCCTGCCCGGCTCCCGTCCCTCCCCCGGACGGCAATGTCCGCCTCTCCCTTTAACTTTTCTGTCAAATTCATCCTTGCGCCCCCCCGGATACATCCATTACGATAGGGAAAGTGAAATCCAGGGCAGGCACACGAAGGAGGAAGTTCATGCAGATCAGGGAACTTTACAGCCACTACCGGAAAAATTACCCGGACCGGACTGCTCTCATCGCAGCAGTGTCCCAGGGGATCAACGGGCTGCTGGGGCTGGGCAAGCTGGGGCTGGGCCTCCTCCTTTCCTCCGGCTGGTTCGTGGCCAACGCCGTCTACTATTTGATTCTGTTCGCGGCAAAGTTCCAAATTCTGAGGAGGTATGCGCAGGTCAGAAAAACAGACGACCCTGAAGCGCGCCTCCAACTGGAACGGTCTACCTACCGGCGCAGCGGAGGGTTTCTCCTCCTGCTCGGCCTGTCCTATCTGAATGTCTGCCTTTGTATGTTCCTGACAGGGGAGGCCACGGCATACCAGGGCTATATCGTCTATCTTGTGGCCCTGGTGGCCTTTATTAAACTGGGGCTGGCCATCTGGGGAAACGTCGCAGCCCGCAAACTCCACAGCCCCATTCTCTCCTCCCTTAAAATTCTCAACCTGACAGACTCCACCGTCTCCATAGTGGTCACTCAATATACCCTGCTCTCCATGAAACAGCCGTCTCTTGCCCTGCAAAGCAGCAGCCTCTTCGGCATGGCCTGCAGCATCCTGTTCATGTTCGCCGGGCTGTTCATGCTCCGCAAAAGGAGGGCCTGACGCAAAGAGGGCGGGACGGCATCGCTGCCGTCCCGCCCTCTTCTCTGATTCGAATTCCCCGTCAATCGGCGGTCGTATAAGCAAACCACGCGTTCATTCTGGGCATCTTGGGCTCCTCCGTGTTGCCGTTGGCATCGCAGAAGATGCGGTACTCCTCCCCCTCCGCGAGGGTGGCTGTGCCGTAGTAGTCCAGGGTCACGGGCTTGTCGGAATCATTATCCACATAGAAGAGGATCACCTGCCTGTTCCCCTCCTCGGTCACGGTCTGAACCGTACCGTCTATACGGAATATCTTGCCCTTGGAGTCGTTGGGATTGCGAAGGACATGTTTATAATCCAGAACCTGGGCGCTGCGGGAATAGGAGTCCACCTCGGGGACCCTCCGGATGTCCACGCTCTGGGTGGAGGACACATCCCCCACCGTCGCAGTGATGGTATAGGTCTTGACGCCGTAGCTCTCGCCGACGACCGCGGTGAAAGCGTATTTCCCGCTCTCCTCCACGGTGACATCCCCCTCAATTTCGCCGTCCACGGTGACCTGTGCCCCCGGCTCAGTCATGCCAGTGACCCTCATGGTGGTCTCATCGCTCACCTCGGGCAGATCGTCCACCGTCAGCGTCACCTCTGCCCGCTCCCGCACAAAGGTCAGCGGGATGGTGTTTTCCCGGTGGCGGGAGAGGGTGGCGCGCAGTTCATAAGCAAAGGTGCCATAGCCCTCCACCTTTCCGGTGTATGTGAAGCTGCCGTCGGAGCCGATCAGGGAGGTGATCTCCTCCTCGCCCAGATACAGACGGGTGGGGGTACCGGCCTCCACTTTGCCCGAGATGGTGAACTCCTCGCCGCTCAGAGGAATGGCGTTCAGATCCTCCGCCTGGGGCTGGCTGAGGCTCAGCTCCGCTTTTTCCACAGCCACTGTGATAGCGGGCAGCTCCACCGGCGTCTCAGTACCATCCTCCTGGGAGATGATGCTGACCTGTGGAATCACCTCAATCGTCTCCGCACTGGGGTCGGGTTCCTCCGGCACCCAGTTGAGGTCCACAATGGTGAGCGCCCAGCCGCCGTTTTGAATGGTGCGCTTCTCACCCACGTCCTTATAGAATACAGTGTCGCCGTCTTTGCCGTAGACGCTGATCTTGTGGGCAGGCATGCCCTCGTATTCCGTGGTCTCCACGATGGCCTCGCCGCTTTGGGGGGTCCCCTCCCCGCCGAACCAGGCGGAGAACGCGGCGCCAATCCCGCCGTACTTCACATCCAGATAACGGATGCCGAAGAAGGCAATGGCGCAAACCAGAACACCGATGAGCACCCAGAAGAGGATATTGAACATTTTGCTGCGCTTGGAACTTCCGTCGTCCCCGTACTCCTCAAAGTCCTCCCCGTCCGGAGGCGGCAGAGCCTCGTCCTCCAGTGCCGCAGAGGCCCTGCGGCTACGCGCTTTTTGCTCGGAGCGTTCCTCCTTCTCCCTCTCCCGGCTGCGGCGGAGGGCCTCCTTCTGCTCCTTGCGGATCTCCGCTTTGGTGGGGACATGACTCTCCGCAGGCTCCTCCCCTGCCAGAGGCCTGGCCGGGACATCCCTTTCCTCCGGGGGGATGCGGACAGGCGCGTCCGTCCTTTTGACTTCGGGCATAAAGCGGTCGGGCGCGTTAGACCCGGAGGGTTTGGGAGCGTCCGCCCTGACCCTAGCAGCCGGACCGATCTCCCGCTGCCGGACGGCGTTTCTTTGCACCGCGCCCTCCCCGGCCCGCTCCTGGCGGGGTGCGGGGTGCGCCGCGGTCCGTTCAGCCGGAGGCGCGGCCTGTCCGGCACGCGCCTCCAGACGGATTGCATGCATCACCTTGGTGTCGCCCTTGGAGTCCTCCTGGCGGACGGTGTTCTTCGACGGGAGTGTCTGGGTGTCGGCAGCCGGGCGGAGATCCTCCTCCATAAACTTGGGACGGGCGGCCTGAGGGCGCACGCTGGGGATGCGGTTGCGATGCCCCGCTGGCATGGCGCCCGCTCTGGCCGTCTCCCGGCCCGTACTTTCCCGGGAAATTTCTTCCTGCTTCTCCCTTTCCCGCTGGATGCGTACGCGTTCGCCGCCCTCCCGCTCCAGCCGGGCCCTGTACTCCTCGCTCCCGTCCTCCTCCGGCCCGCGCCTGCGATTCTGCTCAGCGTAGCGGGGACGGGGCTGATAGCTCCACTGCTGCGACCGGTCCTGAAAACGGGGCGTGTGCTCAAAAGCGCCCTCCAATCTGGAACCGTAGGCGTCCGCCTGAGCGTCCCGGCTCTCCCCTCTGGGCCGGTCGTCCTCCAGGAGGTCCCAGGGATCGAGGGCCCTGTGGCGCTGGCGGGGATCATAGGCCGGACCGTCGGGCAGATCATTCAGGCTGTAAGGAACATATTCCCCCGGGCGCAGGTCCTCCCGGCCCGCCGCAAAGCCGGAGCCGCCCGATTGGGAGGCCTGCTTGAAACGGTTGGCCAGAGGCTGTCCGGCGCGGGCTGGGGCGCTCTGGGATACTCCGTCCTCCGCGCCGGGCTCGGGCAGCATGGCGGAACACTCCTTGCAAAAAACAAAATAATCGGGGTTTTCGGCCCCGCATTTGGGACAAATCAAAAGATCAACCTCCTCACGGAACTATCAGAAAATGGGATGGAATGAAAACGCAAAAAAAGGACGTATTTTGTTTATTATAGCAAATACAGCGGGATATTGAAAATAGAAAGTGAAAAAACGCCGGAATTATGGTATAGTTTATCCTGCGTCATCGCACCGCGCCGCTTGATTTTTCATATATTGATCCTGCGGGAGTACGCACTTTATTTTCAGGAGATGATAATTTTGATCTATCTGGACAACAGCGCGACGACTCGGGTCTTTGACGAATCGGCCCGTGTCGCCCTTCATTATATGACGCAGGAACACTTTAATCCCTCCTCCATGTACGGCCCGGCCGTCAAAGTGGAGCGGGGGGTCGACGCCGTACGGGAAAAGCTGGGGGCCTGCCTGGGGGCCGCTGCCGACGAGATTTATTTCACTGCCGGCGGCTCTGAATCCAACAACATCGCCATACTGGGCACTGCGGCCACGCTCAGGGGCAAGCCCTGGCGCTTTATCACCAGTTCCCTGGAGCACCCCTCGGTGCACGAAGTTTTCCGTGCCCTGGAGCAGTCCGGGCACGAGGTCGTCACGCTGGGCTGCGACAGAACAGGGGCTATCTCCATACAGGAGCTTGCCGCCAGCATCACCCCCAACACAGCGCTGGTGAGCATTATGCATGTCAACAACGAGATCGGCACAGTGGCCGATCTCCAGGGTATTTACAACACAGTCAAGCGGATCAACCCCTCCACCCTCTTCCACAGCGACGGTGTGCAGGGCTTTTGCAAAACCCCCTTCGGGGCGCTCCCCGCAGATCTATACACCATCTCCGGCCACAAATTCCACGCCCCCAAGGGCGTCGGTGCGCTGCTGCTGCGCAAAGGCGTCAAAAATGCGGGCGGCGTCATGGGCGGCGGACAGGAGAGGGGACTGCGCAGCGGCACCACCAACGCCCCCGGCATTATCGCCATGGGCAAATCCCTGGAGATCATGCAGCAGGACTACGCCGAAAAGCTGGAACGCATGCGCGCCTGCAAGATGCGCCTGTGGGAAAACCTCAGGCGGCTCGACGGGGTTGTGCTCAACGGGCCCGACCCCCGCGACAGCGCGCCTCATCTGCTCAATGTCTCCTTCCTGGGCATACGGGGTGAGGTATTGCTCCATGCTCTGGAGGCAAAGGAGATTTACGTGAGCACCGGCTCGGCCTGCTCCAGCCACAAGAAGGGCAGCAACCGCATTCTCGCCGCCATCGGCGTCACCGGCGAGCGGGCCCAGGGCGCCATCCGGTTCAGCCTGTGCCCCTACAACACAATAGAGGAGATGGACATCGTGGCGGAGGAGGTCAGCCGCCAGATTACCGTCCTGCGCCGTTTCCGCAGGCGCTGAGGCCTGCCCAGCCGATATCCCCCCTGCGCTTTCTTTGCGGCCTGCCCACTGGAGCTCCGCCCGGGTCCGAGAAAAATACGCTATGCCCTGGAGCCTCCGCCTCGTCCCTGAACGCGGCGATCCTGCGGAATCTCCAGAGGCGCCAAGCGGCTGACTGATATGCAGCCCTTTCGAGGCGCAAACAAAAGGCTTTGGGGGGTTATCCACAAAACAAAAGCCCATCATGTGAAAGAGTCCAAATTAACACGTTGAGACAGGTGCGCCTTTGCTCGCCGGGGGCGCCTTTGCCAAGGATAAAGATCTGATTGCACGGAGGAAGTACGTATGCGCAAAGTATTGCTCATCCGTTATGGAGAAATTCATCTGAAGGGGGGCAACCGCCCCTATTTCGAGCGTCTGCTCATCGAGGCCATCCGCAACGCCCTGTCCGATCTGGGCGCCCAGGTGGTGCGCGCCCAGGGCCGCTATTATGCCACTGGCTATCCCCCCGAGCGGGAACGGGAGGCCATCGACCGCCTGACCCGGGTGTTCGGTATCTATTCGGTCAGCCCCGCCCGGGAGGTTGAGAAGGACTGGGACGCCATCTGCGCGGCGGCTGTGGACCTGATGACAGACGAGGTGGCCCGCAGAGGGCCTTGTACCTTCAAGGTCAACTCCCGCCGCGCCGATAAGAGCTTCCCCATGGACTCCATGCACATGGCCCCCCTCCTGGGCGGGTATCTGCTCGAACAGGTGCCCGGGCTGACTGTGGACGTCAAAACCC
>JAHZEH010000113.1:4136-6494 GCA_019421925.1 Clostridia bacterium | reverse complement strand
CACCGGCAGGCGCTGCGGAAATGAAACCTGCTATGAACTGAGCAACGAGCAGGTGGGCAGACTGGTGAGGGACTTTTTTGAGTGAGGGGACGTCGGAGGGATTTTGCCCCCAAAGACTGTTATGACAAGAGAAAAGGCCGGAATCCCCGGCCTTTTCTCTTAATTTCAAACAATCTCGGGGTTTCCCCCGGCCCTTCCGGCTTTATCAGGGTGCTGTCAAAACATCACAGCGAGCCCCCTTGAGCGTCTCCCCGGGCGGGTGGCCCAGGTTTCATCGGTCCGGTGCTCCCAGGTTCCCGGCTTTGACCACCCAGGGTCCCGCCGGGCCGCGCGGCAAACTCCAGCCCCGGCAAAACGCTCCGCCTCACCCCTCTCTGCGCAAAAAACGGGTGATGAAGCGGCCTATCGGGCGCTTGGCGGGCGCCGGCTGATCCGTATCATAGGCGGGTCTGCCCTCCTGCTCCAGCGCCTCCCTCATAAAGAAGGCCTGGGCATCCACGGCCGGGCCCTCCCAGGGCACGGGGATATACTGGCCGTCCGCGCCCATACGGCGGGCCTTGACATTGTCGCTGCACAGGACGTCAATATAGTGGTCGATCTCCTGCTTGATACGCTCGTCCAGCACGGGGCAGGCCACCTCCACCCGGCGGACCGTGTTGCGGGTCATGAAGTCCGCCGAACCGATATAGAGCTTCTCCTCCCGGCCCAGGCCGAAGCGGTAAATACGGGCGTGTTCCAGAAATCTTCCCACAATGGAGAACACCTGGATATGCTCGGTAAAACCGGGCACGCCGGGGCGCAGGCAGCAGATTCCCCGGACGTTCAGCGTAACCCGCACTCCCGCCTGGCTGGCCTGGGCCAGCTTGTCGATGAGGTCGCGGTCCGTGACGGAGTTGACCTTGATGAAGATGTTCCCCCCGCTCCCTTTGGCGATCTCCCCGTCTATGAGGGCCATCAGCCTGGGTTTGAGTCCGTGGGGGGCCACCAGAAGATGGGAGTATTGGGAGTCCACGTTGGAGGTCGCCATGTTCTGAAAGAACAGGGCGGCGTCCGCTCCAAGGGCCTGGTTGGCCGTGATAAGGCACAGGTCTGTGTAGAGCTTGGAGGTCTTCTCGTTATAGTTGCCCGTGCCGATCTGGGTGATATAGTGAATCCTCCCCTGGGACTGCCGGGTGATGAGGCAGAGCTTGGAATGGATCTTCATGTCCTCAAAGCCGTAGAGCACGGTGCAGCCCGCCTCCTCCAGCCTCTCCGCCCAGCGGATATTGTTCTGCTCGTCAAATCGGGCCCGCAGTTCCATGATTACCGTCACATCCTTGCCGTTCTCGGCAGCGGCGGCCAGATATTCCACCAGCTTGGATTTGGAGGCCAGGCGGTAGATGGTAATCTTGATGGAGAGCACGTTGTGGTCAAAGGCAGCCTCCCGGATGAGCTGCAAAAAAGGCTCCATCTGCTCATAGGGATAGCGCAGCAGCAGGTCGTGCCGCTGCACCTGGGGCATGATCTTCTCCCCCGGCAGCAGGCCGCAGGGCCAGCAGGGGGAGAAGGGCTGATAGCAGAGGGCGGCGGCGCTCTCCGGGGGCAGCTTCCCCTGGAGGGGAAATACATAGTCCAGGCAGATGGGGGCCTTGGTCTTGAATACCTGGGGCTCGGAAAGGTGCAGCTGGCGGCAGAGATACTCGACCAGGGGCGCGCCTGCGCTCCCCTGGATCTCCAGCCGGACAGGGGCCAGCCTGCCCCTCTTTTTCAGCACCTTCTTCATATGCTGGCGGAAATCGTCGTTGACGTCGTAGTCCTCGTCCTCCGGGCTGATGTCCGCGTTCCTTGTCACGGCAACCACCGCCCGGGTCGTGACCCTGTAGGGATCAAACACCTTGTCCGCGTACTCCAGGATGATCTGCTCGGTCAGAATATACCGCAGGCCGTGCTCCTCCAGTTGATAGTAGGCGGGCAGCGCCTTGGGCACGGGGATAACGCCGAAGCTGGTCTCCCCGTTCTCCCGCTGAAGCGTCACGGCGATGGTGAGCACCTTGGTGGGCAGATGGGGAAAGGGGTGATGGGCGTCCACCACCTGAGGGGAGAGCACGGGGCGCAGATACTCCTTGAAGTAACGCTCCACCTGCTTGCGCTCCCGGCTGTCCAGCTCCGCCGGGGTGAGGTTGCAGATATTGCAGGCCCGCAGCTTGGTCTCCAGCAGGGCATAGACCTTATCCCTCTGCTTATACAGCGGGGCCGCCGCCTTAAAGATGGCGGCAAGCTGCTCCTGGGGAGTGAAGCCGCTCTTTTTATCCACATAGGTCCGCTTGGCCAGGGACATGTCGTAGATGCCCCCCACCCGGATCATAAAGAATTCGTCGA
>JAHZEH010000113.1:0-4126 GCA_019421925.1 Clostridia bacterium | reverse complement strand
GGTGAAGATAGAGGTGAATTTGAGCCGCTCAAAGAGGGGGACGCCCTCGTCCCCCGCCTCCTCCAGCACCCGCTCGTTGAAGCGCAGCCAGGAGAGCTCCCGGTCCCCCGTATAGCGGATGTCCACAATGTTATCCGGCATGGCTGGCGCTCCCCTTCATGACCCGCTCAAGGAGGTAGCCCTCCCTCACGCCCGTATTGCTTACGGTAACGGTCTCAATTTCGTAGGCCTTGACGACGGCGTTGAGGATACTCAGGCCGGGCAGCATGGTGTGCACCCGGTCAGGAGCGATGCGCAAAATGCGGTGCAGGGTGTCCTTCCCCCCTTTTTTGAGCAGGCGGTACAGCTCCCGCACATCTGCGGCCTTATGCACCCGGTTATCCGGCTCAGAGCCGTTCAGGCTGTTGACCAGCTTGCCCGCGGCCCGGATGGTGCCCCCAACGCCGCAGAGGTGCTTGCAGGTAAGCCCCTCTGTTTTGGCCCTGTCCAACTCCTCCTCCACAAATTCCCGCATTGCTCTGCGCTCCTTATCCGTGGGGAAAAGGCCGGAGACAAACCGGGAGTACAGGGAGAGGGAACCCATCGGCAGGCTGCAGCCCGTCAGGATTTGATCCCCCTCATAGGATACCAGTTCCGTAGAGCCGCCGCCGATGTCAGCCAGAAGGCCCCCATCCCGGTTTGCGTGAAAGGAGGCTCCCCGGAAAGAGAGCTGGGCCTCCTCAGCGCCGGTAATGACCTGCACATTCACGCCGGTAAATTTATGGATAGTCTCCAAGGCCTCCTCGGTGTTGACGATATTGCGCAGGGAGGCTGTGGCGAAAACATGGATGTCCTTTATATCAAAATTCTCAAGCAGCTCCCTGAACCCCGCTAAGACACGGCAGGCGGTCAGAATCCCCGCGTCCGACAGGCTGCCGTCCCTGACATAGCCCGCCAAGCCCGCCATTTCCTTCTTATTCAGCAGAAGCTTGAAGTCCCCGCCCTCCCATTGATAGATGGAGAGCCTGATCGTATTGGACCCCAGGTCCACAATGCCGCTGATCATGCTGAACCCCCCTTCCAAGGTGAAAACTGACAGATTGCTTCTATTTTACTGCATTTCCAATTGTTTTATTCTACACACGGAGGGGGCCGGACACAAGAGCGCAGCCGCCGTGCCCGATATATTTTACAAGCATTTTACTCAGGGCATAAAACTTTACAGGATTCGGCAATAAAACGCTGTATAAAACCGGTATACGGAAGGATTTCACCAAATTTGCGCGAATTGAACTAACGCGTTCAACCCTTCACGGGAGATTGAATTGAGAGATTGGAGAAGAGCTTTGGCCAATCAGACCATCCATCAAGGACACCGCGCACGGCTGCGCGAACGCTTCATGCGCACCGGGCCCGCAGGTTTCGCCGACCACGAGCTGCTGGAATTGTTTTTGAGCTACGCCATTCCCCGCAAGGACGTCAACCCCATCGCCCACGCACTCCTGGACCGGTTCGGCGGCCTTCGGGAGGTCATGGAAGCAAACTGGCGGGACCTCCTGGCGGTCGAGGGCATAGGCAGCGCCAGCGCGCTGCTGCTCAGCGTGGCCACGGCGCTCGTGCGGCGCAGCGAGGCCCAGGCCAAGGCGCTCATGACCCTTTCCAGCCGGGAGGACGTCATCACCTTGGGGCGGGAGCTGGTTGCCGCCGAGCAGGACGAGGTGTTTTACGCCCTGCTGCTGGACAAGGGTTTTCGCCTTCTGGAGGCCCGTCTGCTGACCCGGGGAGTGCCCGACCAGGTCGTCGTCTATCCCCGCTCAGTGGTGCAGGCCGCGCTCCAGTTTGGCGCAACCCGGGTAATCCTCCTGCACAACCACCCCGGCGGCAACGCCGCCCCCTCCACAGACGATGTGGTCCTGACACAGAAGATCGAAGGCGTGCTCGGGGCCATCGGAATCGAACTGATCGACCACTATATCATCTGCGGGATGGAGGGCTATTCCATTCTGCACCGCGCCGTCTTTGCCGCTCCCGCCCGCGCCGGCGCCTCCCGCGCGGCCCAAAGCAATCAGCTTCTCGATCCTTACAGGATCGCGGAGCTCATCCATCAGCTCGACGACGAACAGCTCTCCATCCTGATCGACCAGATCGGGGACGGGGAGGAGCCCTGATCTGGCGCATTTCCCCCTCATTCCCGGCACTGGAGCCCCCAAAAAAAGCATTGACTTGGCCTCCGTGATTGATTTAAAATAGCTATAGCTACTTTCGGGAACAACATATCTTTATTGCAATCAGGAGGGAATCATGAGAAAAAGGATCAGCTTTCTTTTGTGTCTGGCACTCTTGGTCACGTTGCTTTGGGCCACAGTGGCCTATGCGGATTATACCCATGAGGATTTTCAGAACAACAGGGCCTCGGCCCCGCCGAGTGCATCAATGCCACTCGAAGAGAGCCCCATCTATCCTCCCATCGTCCTGAAGCCCAACCCCGCACCCGTGGAGGAACAGCCGCTGCAGCCCACGGAGACGGAACCCGAAGCGGAGCCGGAAGCAGAACCCGAAGCGGAGCCGGAAGTGGAGCCGGAGATAGAGGAACCGGCAGTTCCTGAGACAGGGGATATCTCGCCCGCCCTCCCGCTGTCCCTGCTGCTTGCCCTTCCTGCAGCTCTTGCCCTCTGCCTGCGGAAAAAGGTTCAATAAAACCGCGAAATAAAAGAGGCCCAAAGCGCTTGCTTTGGGCCTTTGTGATATGCACAAAAAGGAGGGGTTCCAGGAGCATTATCAGATGCCGCCCGCTTGATCGGGGATGCCCTGATCGCCGGGCTGTCCCTGCCTCCCGCTCATCTCTCTTGCAATCCTGCGCCCGGTGGGAGTTGCAGCCAGACCGCCCTGAGCGGTCTCCCGCAGCTCTGCCGGAAGCTGGCGGCCCACCCGCCCCATGCACTCCACCACCTCGTCAAAAGGCACGACGCTGCGGACGCCCGCCAGGGCCAGATCAGCGCTGAGCATGGCGTTGCCGGCGCCCAGAGCATTGCGCTTGACGCAGGGGGCCTCCACCAGTCCGGCGATGGGATCGCAGACCAGGCCAATAACATTTTTAAGGGCGATGGCCGCGGCCTGGAGGGATGCATCCGCACTGCCCCCCATCAGATAGACCAGAGCGGCCCCGGCCATCGCGGCAGCGGATCCGGTCTCGGCCTGGCAGCCCCCGTCCGCCCCGGCGGTGGTGGCGTTGCGGGCAATGATCGCGCCCACCGCCGCAGCCACCAGCAGCGCCGAGGCGAGGGCCTCCTCCCCCCAGCCTCTGTTTTCAGCGCAGGAGAGGAGCACGCCGGGCAGGATACCGCTGGCCCCCGCTGTTGGGGCGGCCACGATTTTTCCCATGCAGGCGTTGCACTCCACCGTGGCCATAGAGAAAGCAACGGCCCGGCAGACGGAACCGCCGCATAGGGCGTCCCCCTTGGCGTACTCCATGACTTTACGGGCATCCCCCTTCACCAGCCCTCCCATGGAGCACAGGCCCTTCTCCAGGCCGTGGGCGGTGCTCTGGCGCATGACGGCCAGGTTCTCCTCCATGCCCAGCAGTATCTCCTCCCGGGCCAGGCCGGTCAGGGCCTCCTCCCGGGCAATCATGACCTCGGGAATACTCCGGCCCTCTCCACACAGGGCGAGAAGCTCCGCCCCGGTTGTAAAATTCCAGTTCTGTTTCATTTAATCCACCACCAATACTTCACAAATCTCGGAGTCGGCTTTCTTCAGCCGACCAGCCAGTTCCGTCGAGATGGGCTGGTCGGTCTCCAAGATCATGGTAGCCCCCAGCCCGCGGCTGTTTCGAAACACCCGCATAAAAGCGATATTGACGCCCTCCCCCGCCAGGATGCTCGAAAGGACGGCCACCATGCCGGGCTTGTCCGTATATCGGATGATGACAGTGGGGTATTCCCCTGTGAACTCCACCTCCGTTCCGTTGATCTGGGTGATAAGAATAGAGCCGCCCCCAATGGAGCAGCCCAGTATCTCGCTTCTCCGGCCCGCACGGGAACGGGCTTTGATGCGGACGGTGTTGGGGTGGCCGGCCTCCTCCTGGGAATTGGTGAAGCGGAAGGCCAGGCCCCTCTCCCTGGCCAGCGCAAAGGAATCGCGCAGCCGT
>JAHZEH010000112.1:5484-6609 GCA_019421925.1 Clostridia bacterium | reverse complement strand
GCCGATACCGGAAGCGAGCGCAGGGGTGTAGCCCAGGCCGTTGACCAGGAAATACATAGCCAGGGAGATGGTCACGCCGTAGCCGATGCCGAAGATGGTCTTGTTGGCGCCGGTGCGCAGGCCGGGATAGTAGCAGACGCTGCTCAGGTGGCTGAAACGGCCGCCGACAGCCTTGATTTCTTCCGGAACCTTGCCCATCATGGACTTTTCGGTGATAAGCTTGACCACCATGGGGATAACAACCACCGCGAAAGCGATCGTGTCGAAACCAGCGAGGCCGAGCTGGCCGAGGAGCTGGTTCAGGATCCAGCCCAGGACAGCGAAGACGCCGCCGAGGAGCAGGCAGTCGGGCTTCTTCAGAAGGGCGAAAGCGTCGCCAGCGCCGCAGGCGCCGCCCTTGTAGCCGCGCCAGTTGGCATAACCAGAAACAGCGGCGGCGGCCAGGAAGGTGGTGGCGGGGTTAAGAACCGGTCCGAAGCAGTAGGTGCCAATGGCTTCCGTGCCAGTGATGATACCGATCATGAAGGAGGACGCGCAGGCGATAAATACCCATACCGCGCCAATACCAGTAGCGAAAACGCCGGCAAAGAATGCCGCAAGCAGAGTAGTAATGCTGAGATCCATTCCAAAACCTCCTGTTGTTGAGAGACAATGATTTCTGATCCGATCCGGTATATAGTGCCGGGGAGATCAGGCAACATCTTCCGGTATGCCAGCGGAGGCGCCGTTTGCGGGAATTGTCATGGGATTTCATGCTGTACGGCCTTAATTCCTGCCTGCCCAGTTCCCCGCAAACCGTAGGGAGGAATCCGCAGCGCCAGTCCGGAAGCAACCGGCGAAGCGAATTTCTCAATTTCGGAGAGCGGAGAAATGAGCGGCCCTGCAAACAGAGCGGCGGGATAAGGGGCAATGCCTTCCGTCTGCCATTGCGGCTGGAGTAAACCTGCAAAATTCTCAGATCTTTGGGAGATAAAGCCCGGGAAAAAGCAGAAGATACTCTTGAGCGCGCCAAGTGAGTTGAAAGACGGACGAAACCGCGCTGCTGCGGTTCTGCTCAGTCTGTATTCCTTTGTTGCCTAATAAGGAGAATTCCGAAAACAGAAGTGATTATTCCGGTTTGATGCT
>JAHZEH010000112.1:2894-5474 GCA_019421925.1 Clostridia bacterium | reverse complement strand
CCCATACGCATGAATCCATCACGTTCAAGCAATTGACAGCCACCGTATCGGCCAATCCAAAATAGGCCTAAAATGGGAACTGCATCCTTGGTAATGATGAAACCACTATTAAATTATTCACAATTTAATGTCAATTTGGAATCCATTGATGAAAAAAGAAAACCTGGAGATACACTCCTTTATGTTCTTTTTTAGAGATTATTTTCGGTTTTTAAGTCAGATTTGGAATTCCTGTATCCAGTTTAAAAGAACAATGGAGGAATGTCCAATTCAAAGAATCGATAGAAAATTTTTATTGATATACCCCGGTTGATTCGGTATACTCTGTCTATAAGGAGGAATGAACGATTGAATGTGCGGCAGCTTGAAATGTGCATGAATCTTGCGGAAACCCTGAATTTTGGGAAAACCGCAGCTGCTTTTTTTACCACACAGCCCGTGGTTTCCTATCAGATACAGAATCTCGAGGAGGAGCTGAATCTCAAATTGTTTGAGAGGGTAAACCGACATGTGGCGCTTACGGCTGCCGGGGAGGTGTTTTGCAACGAGATGAAGCCGGCGCTTGCCCTGATGGACAGGGCTGTATACCGGGCGCGCAGTGTCGGATGTCCCAAACAGGTGCTCAGGGTGGGAGGCCTCACTCGGGAATGCGCGGGCATGTTGGCTGAGATATCCCAGAGATTCGCTCAGGAGTTTCCTCAGTGTGAGCTGCTGTTTTCCCTGTACGACGTGCACACGGATGAGAAGTTCCTGCAAGGGCAGTACAATATCTGCCTGAGACTGGAACCGGCGGTTCGAGGCATCCCTGAAATTGAGATGCGGCCCCTGATGAAGAGCTGCTTTCACTGCCTCATGCTCAAAAAAAATCCTCTCGCAAAAAGGGAACGGCTATTGCCCCATGACCTTGAGGGGCAGACCCTGATCCTTGCCAGCGACTGGACGCGGATGCCCCCGCTGCGGGAGGCTATTGAGACAATGCTTTTGAATAATAAGGAGATGCAGATCAAGACCTATGATGACGAGGCCAGCGCTGTGTTATATGTACAGGCATATAATGGAATCGCGCTGTTGGGATATTCCATGGTTCCTGAAAGCACAATGGTCTGCCGGAGGGCGGACGACCTGGTTCCCGGCTTTGACATTTGCGTAGTATGGCATAAGGGGGATACCTCCCGGGAGACGCTGGAATTTGTGAGAATTGTCTCCGAGGAGTTTGCCAAGCTGGATCAAATCAACTGAGAGGGGCGGCTTATAAAGCCGCCCCTCCTGGGTTTTCCGATATTATTTAAGAGGAATCTCCTCAAAGCCCTGCAGACGGGGCACGGGGTCCACCGGTTTGGAGCCAATGTAGAGCTCAAAGTGCAGATGGGGCGGCTCGGCGCTCTCAGCGATGGCGCTGCTGCCCACAGAGCCCAGCTCGTCCCCCGCCTTGACCTTGGTTCCGGCCAGGAGATCGGGGAGCTGGTTCAAGTTGGCGTACACGCTGGTCATGTCATCTTTGTCATGCTTGACGACGATGCGATAGCCCATCAGGGGGTCGTTCTCCACCCGCTCCACCGTCCCGCTGGCCACGCTCAGTACGGGGGCTCCTGTTTCCGCCTCAATGTCCAGGCCGATATGGCTCATCCACTGGTCGAGCGTCTTGGAGTAGACCAGTGTATCCTCTGCGTAGGGCAGAAGAACGCTGCCCTGTACCGGCGCAAACAGCAGGGAGGAGGTCGCCTTGGGAGCGACGGCCTCGGGATCCGCATCTCCGGGCGTGGGCGATTCTACGGGCGTGGGAGTGCGGACGGAGGCCGGGGGCGTAGGCAGGGCCGGGAGGTCCTGGGTGGGCAGAGGCGTGGGCGCTGCGGAGATCACTCCCTCCAGGGTGTCGTCATCCGATTGTCTGACCTGCTGCAAATCGGACTGGGGAATCTCCTTTTGCGTGTTGGCGAAGGTAAAAAAGGCGGTGACGCCAATAATGCCCAAGCAGCCGAGCAAAACGAGATAAAATCCCCGGCGTTCCAGAAAACGGACGGCTTTCTCTTTGAAGCCGGCAAAGCGGTTATCCTTCATATTGCATACACCTCTCAAGGTTTGTCAGCAATATTGTTGCCGCTTTAAAGAAAATAAATACCGTGCCGGTCCAGGAAATCACCAATATTTGGCGAGTGTGACGCCGGTGTAATAGTGCTTGAGAATCTCCTGGTAGGAACTGCCCTCCCTTGCCATTTGATCCGCGCCGGTCTGGCTCATGCCTACGCCATGTCCAAAACCCTTGGTATGGATAATCACGTTTTCCCCGTCAAATTCCAGGGTGGCGTTGGTGGAATCCAGGCCAAAGAGGGTGCGGAGCTGCTTTCCGGTGATGGTACCCTCCCCTACGCGCACGGTTTCCACCCTGCCGCTGGCATAGCGGGAGAGGATGGAAACCTGTTCCTCCAGGCGGGAGGCACTGAGATTGGCGGAGGAGCACAGGCCGTTGATCTTGCTGGCGAAGGTGGAGCGGCTCACCGTCTTTTCCCCGGAATAGCGGGGGGCCTCGGTTTCGTTGCTCTCCACGCTCTTAAGATAGGGCCTGGAGGAGGAAAAGGCGTT
>JAHZEH010000112.1:0-2884 GCA_019421925.1 Clostridia bacterium | reverse complement strand
CCGCCGGCTGTGGAGTGAAAGACGGCCTCAATGGGCTCGTCGTCATAGAGGAGCAGTTCGCCGCGGGTGGCCTCGACAGCCTGACGGATCCGCGCCTCCTTCTCCGTGCCCTGCCAGGTGGAATCCAACTTGCGGTAGGCCTGGCAGTGGGCGCTGTCTGTGCAGACATCCCCGCCCTTTGAGCAGCCGGAACCGCCGTACGCATGCATTTTGCGCACGGTGTAGGTTCGGGCGGCCACAGCCTGGGCTTTGAGCGCCTCCATGTCAAAGGAGGAGGGGATTTCCGCCGCCACTACGCCCACGATGTACTCCTCAATGTCCATATTCATAAGGGATCCGGTCTCCTTGTCCCAGACCTCCACGGTGGGGGAGGGGCCAGGGGTCAATGAGGCGTCCTCCTCGCTGTTGCTGCTGTTTGCTGCGACGCATCCCCGGATGAGCCATACCGGGATACAGATGAGGAAAAAGAGTATGACAGCCGCTCTGATCTGGGCGCGCTCCTGTCTTCTGCGATACATGGGCTGGACCTCCCGTGATGAATCTCTCTGATTAGTATATGCTGGGGATTGGATTGCAGAAGCGCGCGCGGGGATGTTATAATGATGCAAAATGGTTTGCGGGGGATACTATGTACGATCAAAAAGTGGTTCGGCTGGTTATGCAGGGGGACGCCAAGGCGTTCCACAGGCTGTATGACGACTGCGCGGATTCCGTATACGCTTGGGCATACGACATGCTGCGGGATGGGGAATTGGCGCGCGAAGCGCTGCGCCGCGTTTTTGTGGATATCTTTCAGCTTGCTTCCCGCCTGAGGGATCCCTCCCTGTTTGACGAATGGGCCTACCGCCTGACCATCTACCACTGCGGGGAGATCGCAGTATGTGGCCGCAACCTCCGGGAGGAGAGCCGCAGGCGGGAGTGGGAGGCCATCTCCCAATCCCTGGATCTGCAGGTCAATCCGGAGGAGTTTGACCCCAGGGCCCCCTTCCACGGGTACGGGGAGGAGGACAGTGAATGGGATCCCATCCTCTTTCCTCCTGATGAGGAGGACAATGGGGCTGATTGGAAAAACGAGCCCATCCCTCCGATGATGGCAGAGCTCAAGATGCCTGCGGGCGTGCTTGCCGGGGTGGATGGGGAGTGGCCCGGCCTGGAGCTGGAGGGGGATACGGAGCGGGCTGAAAAAGGGGATGAGATCCCCGGGGAGGCCCCCTTATGGTTTGCGCCAGAACCGGGGGAGGATGACCCGGAGGAGCAGCCTGAGGAGGAGAGAACGCCTGAGGCGCCGCTGCATGCCGGGGAAGCGCCTGAGCTCCGGGAAATGGAAATCATGGCCCCGGAGGAGATTGAGGCGGAAGACCGGGAAGGGCTGGACAAGGGGACGGAAATTACGGTCCCGGAGGAGCCGTGCGGTTTCGCCGGTTGGGAAGGACAGGGGCTTGAGCCCGTCCAGAGCGCCGCGGAGAGCAGCGCTCCGGGCATGCTTTGCCTGGCGGATGGTCAGGCCTGGATGGACAGTCCCGGCGCAAATGGGAACGAGAAGGGGGGCGGGACGCCTGCGGAGCCGCAGCCCCCTCAGGAGAGCATGGAGCCACGGCCCTTCCCGGAGGAGACGGCTGTGGAGGAGGACAGGCGGCCGGCAATTCCCGAGGCGGACGGGGCAATCGAGTTGGAGCAGGAATTGTCCGGGGAGAAGGCCCCTCTCCCGGAGGAGCCGGCCAGCGTGGAGGAGGAAGCCCAGGAACAGCCTATGCCGGAGAAAGCAGAGACTGCCCGCACGGAATCCGGAAGCATTGAAAAACAGGCCGCCGCCGAATTGATCCTGGAAAAGGCGGAGGCGGAACGGGCGTCGCGGCGCAAAAAGGACAGGCTTACAGCTTGGATATTGGGCGGAGTAACAGCTGGCCTGGCGGTTCTTTTGACCACGCTAGTGCTTATGGGTCAAGGCGTCTGGAGCACACCGGCGTTTTTGCAGGGCCCGGCCAGGATTGCAGGGGAGGCCTGGCGGCAATTCCTGGGCCTGTTTGTGAAATAGAGGCGTGGCCCGGGAGTTTATGGGCCCAAGAAGTACAGTGAATCGGCGGCGAAATGCATGGTTCGGCAGGAAATCCTGCAAAAATAAAAATGATGCAATTTATGTGTAAAAAGTCATTGTATATCGACATAAATCGTGATAAAATTTATGGGCAGTCAGAGGAACGGCGGGATTCCAGAGGGGATTTTGCGCCGTTTCCGCGCGGAAGTTGAAAAGCGAATGAATTTGGGAGGTAACCTAAGATGGTTCGCAAAACCGCTGCCCGTTCCCGCGTTGTGGCCAGCTCTATGCTCCGCAACCACGCTCGTCGTTCTCATGCAACTTACAGGATCTACGCTCTTCTCAGAGCAAGGGCTGCCAGGGCTCATGCATAACAACGAGGAGCCGGACTAGCAGCGGTTCCCAAAAAATTCATAATAATATGTAAAAAGCAGGTTGGATTATGTCCGCCTGCTTTTTCGCATCTTTCTTAATAGGCCCTTTTTTGCTATAATGGGAGCATATAATATTGAGAGCTTTGCATCGGGCTAAAAGGAGATAAAATTGTTGGATAGCAGCGGCCTGAAAAAAAGAATGCGCGAGCGTGTCCATGATGGAGCGGACGTTAGTAAGCTGGCCAAACTGATCTTTACCATTGGCTTTTTACAGATCATTGTGACGGCATACAACGCAATCACCGGCGTGATGCGCGGCGCCCCAGGGACCTCCCTGCTGCTTGCCGCTTCAGCGGGGGTGGGCGCGGTTGTCGCTATGCTGGGGGCCCTTGCCCTCGAACGGACCTACCGGGAGAAGGAGGAGGCGCAGGAGTCCAGCGGCGGACTGGAGGATGGCGACGGTGGGGTCCGCGCC
>JAHZEH010000111.1:5441-6611 GCA_019421925.1 Clostridia bacterium | reverse complement strand
GGGAGCTGCTGCACAGGCCGGTGGACTGGTCCGCAGGGGCCCGCACGCAGGTCAAGGCCCAGTATGGGACCGAGAATCTGGCCATGAGCTCCATCCTCCAAACGAGCCGCTCCTACTATGTGCCCGGGGGCGCGCAGGAGGAGGTCCTCCTGCTGCTGACAGGCGGAGGGGAGGAGTATGCCAGCATCACCGCCTTCTATCAGTCGGGGGAGGACGTGGTGAGCGCCGTGACCTGTCCTATCCCTGCGGAGGCGGCCGCCGCCCTTATGGAATCCGCCGGAACGGCCGGGCTGGAGGCCCGGGAGCTCCCTCTGACATCATGAGAAATGGAAGGAGAGCGAACGTGCAAGAGATCGTGTTTGAGCGGGCAAGGCCCGGCCAGATCCCTGAGATATTCGATCTTTACCGGGCAGCAACACAGGCCCTGCAGGAGGCGGGCATCGACCAGTGGGACGAGGTTTATCCCGGCATAAAGGAGGTCACGGAGGACGTGACCAGGGGAGAGCTCATTGTGGGCAGGGTGGGAGGCGTTGCCGCCGCGGCCTGCGTAGTCAATGAGGAGTGCGGCGAGCAGTACAAAAACGGCCGCTGGCGGGACCCGGGGGAGCCCCACAGGATTGTTCACAGGCTGTGCGTCAATCCGGCCTTCCAGGGCCGGGGAATCGCACGGGCTGTCATGGGATATCTGGAGGATGAGCTGTCCGGCCAGGGCGTCACATCCATCCGTCTCGACGCCTTCCCCCAGAACCTGCCGGCCATCTGTCTCTACACCGGCCTGGGCTATCGGGTTGTGGGGGAGATAGAGCTGCGCAAGGGAATGTTCTATCTGATGGAAAAAAATATATAGACCGGCATGTGACGGCGGGAGGGGCAGCAGCTTCGGAGGAGAAGGGGGACGGGGATTTTGAAGATGCCCGAAGCGGCGGGCATCTATCTGTTCCCCCATTTTGATGCTGGCGGTTCTCTTTGAGCTGATTGCCGGGGCAGACAGCAATATGAACAGTAAAAAAGACCGGGCGCTCCCCCGGGGGCGGTCAGACCGCCCTGGAGCGGCCCAGAGGAGGCAGCGATGGCAGCAGGGACTTTGATCGATATGGAGACATACCCCAGGCGGGCCCATTTTGAGTACTTTCGGGCCATGCGCCAGCCCTATGTGGGCCTAACCGCAGA
>JAHZEH010000111.1:0-5431 GCA_019421925.1 Clostridia bacterium | reverse complement strand
CGCCTGAGGGATTGGATCAAGAGGGAGAGACTGCCCTTCTTCCTGACCACCCTGTATGCCGCTGTGCAGGCAGCCAACCGGGTGCCCGAGCTGCGCCAGCGCATCGCGGGGGAGGGCATCCTTCAATATGATTGGTGCAACCCGTCCTATACCGTGGCGCTCCCGGACGGTTCGTTCTGTTATTGCAGGGTGGACGCCCAACTTGAACTGAGGGAATTCCTGGAAAGGGCGGCGCAGACGCAGAGGGAGGCCATGGAGAACCCCTCCATTGAGGATGGTGATGAGGCGGACTCCCTGTTGTTTGTGTCCAGCCTGCCCTGGCTGCGCTATTCCTCCCTGCTCCAGCCTACACCCGAACCGGCGGACTCCAACCCCCGCATCACCTTCGGCCGGTACGGGGAGCAGGAGGGGAGAACTCTGATGCCTGTGTCTCTTCTGGCCAACCATGCCCTGGTGGATGGGCGGCACATCGCACAATTCTATGAATATTTTACTGCTGCCGCCGCCGCCCTGACCGGCTCCGGTGCTTGACAAACCAGGCGGGCGGGACTATCATGGAGACACCGACAAAAATACAGGGCGATGATGGAACGAGTAGCGAGCCGGTAACCGGCAAGAGAGAAGGGGCAGTTGCTGCAAGCCCTTTCCCGGCGGGCGAAGCGAAAACCACTCCGGAGCCGCGGCAGGAAATGTGCCGCCGTTTGCCTGCGTTAAGGGCGGGGGCTTGTCAGAGCCCGAGTGAAAAGTCAAGGTGGAACCGTGCAGCGGAAACGATGCACCCTTGGGAGAGCGGAAAAGATTCTCTCCGGGGGTGCTTTTTTTATTCCCAAACGAATTTGCAGAGCTGAGGAGGAACACAACCATGAAAGTTACTTTGAAAAATGGACAGACCCGGGAGTTCGACCGGCCCATGACCGCCCTGGAGATCGCGGCGGCTATCAGCGAGGGCGTGGCGAGAAACGCCCTTGCTGCCAAGATTGACGGCGAGGAGGCCGATCTGCGGACCGTGGTGGACAGGGACTGCACCCTGGAAATCCTGAATTTTGCCGACGAGGGCGGCAGGCTGGCTTTCCGCCACACCGCCTCCCATATCCTGGCCCAGGCGGTCAAACGCCTGTATCCCCAGACCAAGCTGGCGATCGGCCCGGCCATCGCCAGCGGCTTCTACTACGACTTTGACCGGCCCGAGCCCTTCTCCCCCGACGACCTGGTCGCTCTTGAGGCGGAGATGAAGAAGATCGTCAAGGAGAACCTCAAGCTGGAGCGCTTCACCCTGCCCCGGGAGGAGGCCATTGCCCTCATGGAGGAAAAAGGGGAGCCCTATAAGGTGGAGCTCATCGAGGATCTGCCCGAGGGCGTGGAGATCAGCTTCTACCGGCAGGGCGAGTATGTGGACCTGTGCGCCGGCCCCCATCTGATGAGCACCAAGCCGGTCAAGGCCTTCAAGCTGACCTCCATTGCGGGCGCGTATTGGCGGGGCGATGAGAAAAATAAGATGCTCACCAGAATCTACGGCACGGCCTTTGAGAAGGCGTCGGACCTGGAGGAGCATCTCCAGCGCATTGAGGAGGCCAAGAAGCGCGACCACCGCAAGCTGGGCAAGGAGCTCGGCCTGTTTGCCCTGATGGACGAGGGCCCCGGCTTCCCCTTCTTCCTGCCCAAGGGCATGATTATCAAAAATACCCTGATTGATTACTGGCGGGAGATCCACACCCGGGAGGACTATGTGGAAATATCCACCCCCATCATGCTCAACCGCCAGCTCTGGGAGACCTCCGGGCACTGGGACCACTACAAGGAGAACATGTATACCACTGTCATCGACGACACGGACTTCGCCATCAAGCCCATGAACTGCCCGGGCGGCATGCTGGTATATAAATCCCAGCCCCACTCCTACCGCGACCTGCCCCTGCGGGTGGGCGAGCTGGGTCTGGTGCACCGCCACGAGAAGTCGGGCGCTCTCCACGGCCTTATGCGTGTGCGCTGCTTTACCCAGGACGACGCCCACATCTTTATGACCCCCGAGCAGATCACCGACGAGATCAAGGGCGTGGCCCGGCTGATCGACGAGGTGTACAGCCTCTTTGGTTTCAAATACCATGTGGAGCTCTCCACCCGCCCGGAGAACAGCATGGGCAGCGATGAGGACTGGGAGGTCGCGACCGAGGGCCTGCGCAAGGCTCTGGACGAGCTGGGCCTGGACTATGTGGTCAACGAGGGGGACGGCGCTTTCTATGGCCCCAAGATTGACTTCCATCTGGAGGACTCCATCGGCAGGACCTGGCAGTGCGGCACCATCCAGCTGGACTTCCAGCTCCCCCTGCGTTTTGAGGCCGAGTACACCGGCGCGGACGGTGAGAAGCACCGCCCCATCATGATCCACCGCGTGGCCTTCGGCTCCATTGAGCGTTTCATCGGCATCCTCATCGAGCACTATGCGGGCAAGTTCCCGGCCTGGCTGGCTCCTGTACAGGCCAAGGTGCTGCCTATCTCCGATAAGAACAGCGAGTATGCCCGGAAGGTGTATGATGCGCTGAAGGCCGCCCGCATCCGCTGCGAATACGACACCCGGGCGGAGAAGATCGGTTACAAGATCCGAGAGGCCCAGATGGAGAAGGTGCCCTATATGATTATTGTGGGCGCGAAGGAGGAGGAGGAGGGCGTCATCTCGGTGCGCCACCGCGACTCCGGCGAGAACGTGACCATGAAGCTGGACGACTTTATTGCCCAGCTCAAGCGGGAGATTGAGGAGAAGAAGTAGAGGGGAGGGGGACGCTCAGGGGCCTTTTGAAAAAGGCCCCTGAGAACCCCAAAACTTTTGTGAAAAGGGAAAAGGACGGATTTTTCCGTCCTTTTCCCTTTGTTATTATGCATAAGAGTTTGGTAGGGGTCTGGGGAAACTTTTGCAAAAGTTTCCCCAGCGTATCCCCGGGGGGCGAAAATTTTTTACGGGTGTATCTCTCTTACCACTCGTTTGAATTGGGCCGCATATTTAATAGTTGCGGCCGTGCCGCCGGAGCTCCTGCCGTCATAGACAGCAATGACCCGTTCTGAGCGTTCCACCATATAGCGGTTTCGAACCATGTAACATCCCTTCGAATACCGGTCGGCGTGTATCCGAACGACATCGCAGCACCCGATGAGTCTTTGAAAGACCTGGTCGGGTGTTTTCATGCGTCCCGGATATGGAATCGCCGCCTCCAGGGTGAGGGGGTAGTCCGCTTTCAGCTCTGCGACCAGCCCGGCGAACATCAAGTCCACACCGGAGGCGAAGCCGCTGATGAAATGAGTGTGACAGTCCTCTATGGCCAGAAGTATTTCTGCTTTGAGCGCCATTTCGATGTCAGGGATTCTCTCCGTGGGAATTGCGCGGTGACCGGTCACACAGCATGTTTTCATAGTCATCTTTCCCCTTTCTTGAATAGTATGCCCAATATTCGAGCATATTCTATGCCCATTATATCGAGCACACTCTAGATGTCAAGAAAGGAGGAAGGATGATGATTGTCTATACGCCCCTGTGGGAGACGCTCAAAAGGAAGGGGTGCTCCACATACACCCTGAGAAATCAGTTTGGCATCAGCGGCAGTACGGTACAGCGCCTGCGCAAGAATATGTCTGTCTCCACCAATACGCTCGATGACCTTTGCCGGCTGCTCCGGTGCTCGCTGCCGGAGGTGGCGGAGTATGTGGAGAAATCATAGGAGTTAAGGAGGAGCAGGTGTACGAAGCCCTTCAGCGAAACAAAAAAGCCGGAAATTTCCGGCTTTTTGTTTCGCACAGGAGTTTGGAAGGGGTCTGGGGAGACTTTTGCAAAAGTTTCCCCAGCGTCCCCCCCAATCAGTTCGCTTTATTCCTTGGGCACGATGGTGTTGGGGTTCATGATGCCGTTGGGGTCCAGAGCCTTTTTAAGGGCCTTCATGACCACGAAGGAGCTGCCGTGCTCCTCGGGCATCCACTTCGTGCGGTATTTGCCGCTGCCGTGGTGATGGGCAATGGAGCCGCCCCGCTTCAAGGTCTCCTCCATGATAACAGAGACGACCTTCATATAGTCCTCACGGGCGGTCTCGACGCTGCGCACGGTGAAGGCGAAGGTGAAATACACGTTTGTGCCCTGCATATAGCTGTGGGAGGAATGGCCGCCGATGGCGACGAGGTTCTCCATCTCCCTGGGCATGCGCTCCAGCACGGCGGCATGGATATCGCCGATGATGCTCCAGGGGGCGGAAATCTCACAGGTGTCCGCGATAGTCTGCTGGAAGAGGTAGCTGGCCGTCTCAATCTCGTTGCACACGTCGTTGCGGTGGATGAGCCAATGCTCCATAGGTTTGACGCCCAGATCCACGTATTCGTACTTCTTGATAGCCTCTTCAATAAAATCGCCGGTGGCCTTGGTGATGGGCGCGGGGCCTTCGGCCATGAAATAGAGCAGGGACCAGCCCTCGGGGGCAAGAGCGCGCTGGAGCCAGACATTCTCCACGGGGTCGAACAGGCGGGCCACAGCGGGCTTGTAGCCGGCAACCATGATCTCGCGCAGCAGGTCGAGGCCATTCTGCATGCCCTTGATGCCATAGGCGCGCATCCAGCGGTTCTCGGGCATGAACTTCCACAGCTTGAGGGTGGCCTCGGTGATGAAGGCGAAAGCGCCCTCGTTGCCGATGAAGATATGGCGCAGGTCGGGGCCGACGGAGCGGCGGGGGTTATTTTTGATGCGGACGATCTCGCCGGTGGGCAGGACGGCCTCCAGGCCGACCACCATGTCCTCAATGCCGCCGTAGAGGGTGGAGAGCTGGCCGATGGAGCGGGTGGCCAGCAGGCCGCCCACATGGGCCAGGGGCAGGGACTGGGGATAGTGGCCGGTGGTGTAACCCCGCTCGTTGAGCCAGCTCTCCAGCATGGCCAGAGGGGTGCCGCAGCGGACGGTGACCATCATGTCCCGCTCGTTGAGCTCAAGAATCTCGTTCATGTCCGAGCCGTCCAGGATGACGCCGCCCACCTCGGGCTCGATGCCCAGGGTGACGCTGGAGCCGCCCGTCCGGGGAGCGGTGGGGATCTTCTTTTCGTTGAGGAGCTTGAGGACTTCGCTCACCTGCCCGGTGGACTGAACTTTGACCACGCAGGAGGCTTTGGGCACGGCGTTTTCGAGGCCGTTATGGCGCTCATAGCGGCGGAAGCCGATGCCGTCCTTGACGATGACGGCGTCGTCGCCGGTGAGAACTTTGTCCTGGCCCACAATGGAGCGCAGGGCGTCGAGAGTCATCTGATCCATGGTTGTTTTCCTCCTAAAAATATCAATCCAGGGAGCGGGAGGCGAGAATATCGGCCCCCGTTCCACAGACGTCATGGATAATCACGTCGCCGCAGGCGACGGGCGCGACGGCCACCGCCTGAGCCACTTCTCTCAGGCACTGGTTCAGAAGGGCCTTGG